>JAHWIT010000063.1 GCA_019322455.1 Candidatus Woesearchaeota archaeon | reverse complement strand
TAATAATTTCTATATTGAGTTTAACAGGCTGCTTGATGATAGAAAACATGTATAAGCCCCAAGAGCCTGCAAAAGAAACAACACAATCAGCAGTTGATGAAATTGAAACATCAATAGATGAAATTGATGATTTAGAACAAGAACTTGATATCTCTGAATTAGACAGCCTAGAAAAAGAATTAGATGAAATTGATTGGTAATTTTTTTTCAATACTATTTATTTTTCTATTAAATATTTAACGCATTTTTCTCGCCATATCTCTTAATCTTATAGCGAGAAAAATGCGCACAAACGCTCAGGCTCCACTTTTTTGCTTACTATGCAAGAGAAGGCAAAAAAGTGGAGTTATTTATTTTCAATATAGAAAATAATATTAAGATAAGTGGTTTTTAAAACCTCTTTAAAACCCCAAAGTTTATAAACAAAAATATTTTCTTTTTAGGATATGGTGCTAGAAAAACTAGGAGAATCATTAAAAAATACATTATCAAAGATAGCAAAATCAGTTTTTGTAGATGAAAAACTAGTCAATGAATTAATTAAAGATATCCAAAAAGCCTTATTACAGTCAGATGTTAATGTTAAACTAGTATTTGAATTAACAAAGGAAATCAAAACAAGAGCATTAAAACAAGAAACACCTTCTGGATTAACTAAAAAAGAGCATTTAGTTAATATTGTTTATGAAGAATTAGTTAAATTCTTAGGAGAAAAGCAGGCAGAAGTAAAGATACAAAAGAAAAAGCCATTCAAAATAATGATGACAGGCCTGTTTGGCTCAGGTAAAACAACTTCTATTGGCAAACTAGGAAAATATTTCCAAAAAAGAGGGTATAAGGTTGCTTCTTTAGGCTTAGATGTCCATAGACCAGCTGCTCCAGAGCAGTTAGCTCAAGTTTCCAAGCAAATAAACATGCCTTGTTTTATTGAAAAAAAAGAAAAAGATCCAATTAAAATCTACAGAAAATACGAATCTGAATTTAATAAATATGATATTCTAATCATAGACACAGCTGGTAGAGATGCTTTATCAGATGAATTAATAAAAGAAATAAGGCATCTATACAAAACAATAGAACCAGATGAAAACTTATTGATAATTTCTGCTGATATTGGACAAGCAGCCCAGAAACAAGCAGAAGTTTTCCATGAAAACGCTAAGATTACAGGTGTTGTAGTAACTAAAATGGACGGAACAGCAAAAGGTGGAGGAGCATTAACTGCTTGTGCAGCTACGCAAGCTCCAATTAAATTTATAGGAGTAGGAGAGAAAATAGATGATCTAGAAACCTTTAACCCTTCAGGATTTGTTGGAAGAATGCTTGGCATGGGAGATATACAGGCATTATTAGAAAAAGCAAGAGAAGCAATGCCTGAGGAGCAGGCAGAAGACCTTAGCAAGAGACTGCTTAAAGGAGACTTCACTTTGTTAGACCTATATGAACAAATGGCAGCAATGAAGAAAATGGGCTCATTAAGAAAAATAATGGAAATGGTTCCTGGAATGGGCCAGTTAAAGCTTCCCAAGGAAATGCTTGATGTTCAGGAAGGAAAATTAAAACAATGGAAACACGCAATGGATTCAATGACGCAGGAAGAGCTTGAAGAGCCGGATAAGATATCCTCTTCTAGAATTGACAGAATCGCAAAAGGCAGTGGAGTTTCTTCAAAAACCATAAGAGAGCTAATCAAACAATACAGAATGAGCAAGAAAATGGTAAAGATGCTTAAAGGCAAAGGAAAGAACATGGACAAACTAATGAAGCAGTTTAAAGGTAAATTACCTGGAATGTAAGAGTTAATTAATGAAAAGTTTATAATTAAGGGACTAAAATTGCGTAGCAATTTTATGTCGCTTGAAGGTGTCAACTGACTTTTCAGTTGAAGGGAAAACTGCCTGGTATGTAATTTTATAAAAAAAAGAAATAATAAAAATAATAACAAGAATAAAAATAATTATTAGAAATACTTATGATTCTAAAACTTATTCTTTTTTTACATTCACTGCTTTTGGGCCTCTATCGCCTTCTTCGACATCAAATTCAACAGGATCATTGTCATTTAAAGTTACGCCTTCAGCTAATGCTGATTGATGAACAAAATACTCTTTTCCATCTTCTCCAGCTATAAATCCAAATCCTTTCATTTTGTTGAAGAATTTTACTGTTCCTTTCATTTTTTCACCTCCTTTTAATTTATTTATCCTCTGTCAACTTTAGATTGACATTTGTTACAATAATATCTTTTAGCTTCCCCTCTATTGACTAAAAATCTCTTTCTGCACAATTTGCAGTATTTGACTATTTTATATTCAACCATTTTATTTTTTTTCAGAAACAGATGATATAATTTTAACAAAAATTACTAAAAGTCCCTGATATATACTTAAAATCAGAAGTTCTTTATAAATGCTACTATTTATTCATCCATTTTCTTAATAAACTCTTCAAGATCGCTTTTTGTCAAATACAGCATTCCAGGATGATACTCATTTGTATCTATCATCAACATCTCTTCTTTCTTTGAAATATAGAAATCCCAGCTGCCATACCTAAGATAACGTACAGTATCTTTTGGAAATTCCCTTTTACCTTCTCTACTCGATGATCCTGGTTGGCCTTCTTTCATAAATACAATTAAGATAAAGCTGTTAATAAATATAAGTTGTAGTAAAGAAAACAACATAACTTCAACTCAAATTAAACTCTTCGATAGGTATTTATATATAATGCTCTTTCTAGTATATTATGGGAGCGAGTATAAACTTAATAGGAAGGTTAGCAGTTTTTCTTGTTATTTTATCTGCTCTCCTTCTCCCTCTTGGATGCAAAGGGCCTATAGTACCTTTAGCAGATGATAGCCAGGCAAATGATAAAGATGTAATTAATGTTGTAAATAACAATAATCAATTTGCATTAGAACTATATTCTGAACTTAAAGATCAAAATGACAATGTATTCTTCTCACCATATAGCATTGCAACTGCTTTAGCAATGACTTATGAAGGTGCAAGAACTGAAACAGCAGAAGAAATGCAGTCAGTACTTCATTTACCAGAAAATGGTATAGTAAGAAGGTCTTCTTATGCAAGAATCCATAATTTAATAAACAAAAAAGATAAAGAATACAAACTTTATTCAGCAAATGCCTTTTGGGCTCAAAAAGATTATCCCTTCTTAGATTCATATAAAAATACAATTAAAAAATATTATGCAGCAGAAGCAAATAATCTTGATTTTATACAAGAAACTGAAAAATCAAGACAAACAATCAATAATTGGGTAGAAGAAAAAACAAATAATAAAATAAAAGACATAATTCCTCCAGGAGCAATTAATTCATTGACAAGATTAGTATTAACTAATGCAATCTACTTTAAAGGAGATTGGGTTTTAAAGTTTGATAAGAAAAAAACAAGAGATGCTCCTTTTAAAATAACTCCAGATAATGAAGTTACAGTTAAAATGATGACTCTAACAGGAGAAAAAGCAAGATTCAATTATGCCTTTTTCCCAGAAAATGAAATGCAAATTCTTGAACTGCTTTATGAAGGAGAAGATCTTTCAATGCTTATTCTCCTTCCAAAAGAAGGAAATATGCAGGAATTAGAAGAATCATTAACAGCAGAAAAATTAAACCAATGGAAAAGCAGTATGAGAGAAACAAAAATTGATGTTTATATGCCTAAATTTAAATTTGAAACAAAATATTTCTTGCCTCAAACCTTAGCAAAAATGGGAATGCCGACTGCATTTAAATGGCCAGGAGCAGATTTCTCTGGAATGGATGGTACACAAGATTTATTCATAAGCAATGTAATCCATCAAGCCTTTGTTGAGGTAAATGAAGAAGGAACAGAAGCAGCTGCAGCAACTGCTGTGGTTGTAGGAATAACAGCTATGCCTAATTTTTTCAGAGCAGATCATCCATTTATCTTTATAATCCAAGAAAGACAAACAGGAGGAATCTTGTTCTTAGGAAAAGTAGTTGATCCTAGATAATTTCCTCTATCAAAAATACAGAATCAAATATATAATCAACTATTGTTTTTCCAAATCCTTTGCAAAATCCAATCCAACTTCTTTATGGCATCTCTTGCACAAGTTCAAGTCATTTGTGTATAATTCTCTTCCACAATTAAAGCATGAACTAATCTTTTTCATATATCTCTAGTTCAATAGCAGATACTTAAATAATTTATCTATATACTGTATAGTGAAGAATCTTATTTAGAATTATCATAATTATAATCATATTCAAATATCTCTTTTTCAATCTCTTTAACAAATAACCTATATATTCCTGCATAAATATACTTCATTGCAAACTTAAATCTTCCTTCCTTTTCAGCTCTTCTTACAGAAGCAAGAATTGGAACACTTTTCAATAATCTAAATCTATAACCACTATGCTTTGCTTTATTAACAAAAGCATGATCCTCAGCAATATACAATCTTTCATTAAATCCTCCTGCTTTATCAAACACCTCTTTTCTGCAAAATATACAGAATCCAGCTGAATGAGGAAAAAAATACTGCATTGACTTAGCCCAATTATTATAGACAAAATACATAAATCTATCAACTAACTTATCTCCCTGAGGCTTATATATTGCAGTTGCACAGTCTAGCTTTCTTTCATTAAACTCTTTAATATTTTCCTCTAAAAAATTCTCAGGCAGTATAACATCAGCATCTAAAAACAATAATAAATCATTTTCAGCTTCCTTAACTCCATTATTCCTTCCTCCTGCTGGTTTTCCACCTTCAACTATCCTGCATCCATAATTAGCAGCTATCTCTCTTGTTTTATCATTAGAATTTGCATCAGAAACAATTACCTCATAATCCTTAAAACTTTGATTCTTCAAACTCTCTAGTAACCTGGGCAGACATTTCTCTTCATTCTTTGTTATTATTATTATAGACAGCATTATACCTTTAAAACCTCTCTTAAATCAGTTATAATATGATGAGCTTTTGATTTAACTTGAGTTCTATTTCTATTATACATAAATGTTATTGCATTAAACTTCAAGCCTCTTTCAATACCTTCTTCCATATCATCAATAACAATTATTTTGTCAAAATTTCTATCTTTTAAAAACTCTTCTAAATACCTTGCTTTAGAATCAATACTATATTCTATCCTATGTCCGTCTGCTGCAAATTTAAAATCAAAAGAATCTTGCATATTAACTATTTCTAAAAAATAATCCAATGCTTCTGGAGAAGAATTTGACATAATTAAATTAACATCTCCTTTTTTTCTTATGCTTCCTAAAACATCATGTGCATATTCAGTTGCTTTCATATATTTTCTAGCTATCTTTTCTCCAACACTTATCTCAACAGCCTTTTCAACCATTCTATGTATTGTTTCTTCATCAGCATCAGAATTATAAAATCTGTAATAATCAGCCCATTTCTTCCCATACAACATCAAACACTCTTCAACAGTTGCTTTTCTAGAAATACCAAACTCAGGCAAAACCTTATTCACAACATCTTGAACAGCATACTCATTGCCGGTTTCAAGGACTCCATGAAAATCCCAAACAAATAAATTCCCCATAATAAAACAGAATTATAAGTTAATTAAAAAGTTTACTAAAAAATAAAAAAATAGTTTATTCTTGTATAATCTTTATTGTTGGTCTCATAATATATTTGTCTTTTCCAGCAGAATGTATAGATTTATCTGCATCAAAGTCTAATGTTAATGTTGTTGTTTGATTTGCTATTATATCAAATGGTTTAGTTAGTTTCACTGTTTTTGATGGTATTTTCAAATCATATTGCATTCCATCAATTGTAACTAATGCCTTATCCACATTCAGTCTTATTTGTGTGTATTTTCCTGCATCTAATACAGCACTTCCTAAGAATTCTTTAACATCCTTTATTGCTACTAAATCAAACATCTTTGCTTCATCAACAACAGTATACCATCCTGCTTGTGTTGTTGCATTCTCTTCTTCTCCAGCACCAGCCATATGAACCTGCACCTTTGATATCGTTACTTCAGCTTTCTCTATATTCAATTTTGGCTGGTCTGTTATCTGCATAACTAATATTCCTTTTCCTGCGCAGCCGCTAATTAAAACAACGCTTAGAATTAATATACTTATTAAAATTACCTTTTTCATGTTAATACCTCTTTTTTAATAAGATATTATTAAATCATATTAAAATCTTTTGTCTATTTTCTTTCTTACCAAACATTTTTATAATATAAATTTTTCATTTTCTTTAAAGGGGTTTAGATGAAAATAATTTCAGACTTGCATTTGCATTCAAAATACAGCAGAGCTACTTCTAAACAGTTAGATATTGCTAATCTAGAAAAATGGGCAAAAGTAAAAGGCCTTAATCTATTAGGAACATCAGATTTCACACATCCAAAATGGATTAAAGAATTAAAAGCAAATCTTCAAGAACAAGAAAATGGAATCCTGACATCAAAAGGAGGAATGAATTTTATATTGCAGACAGAAGTTTCTCTAATATACACAGATATGGGAAAAGGAAGAAGAGTTCATAATGTTATTCTAGCTCCTAATTTTGATATTGTTGATCAAATAACAGAATACTTTCTGAAGCATGGAAGAATTGATTATGATGGAAGACCTATCTTTAAAATTCCTTGTGATGAATTGACAGAATCTTTAATGAAAATAAGCAAAGACATTGAAATAATTCCAGCTCATATCTGGACTCCTTGGTTTGCTTTGCTAGGCTCAATGTCTGGCTATAATTCAGTAGAAGAAGCATTCAAAGATCAAACTAAAAATATCCATGCATTAGAAACAGGATTATCAAGTGATCCGCCAATGAACTGGCGCTTGTCAAAGCTGGATCCATTTGCATTAGTTTCATTCTCTGATTCACATTCATTCTGGCCTTGGAGAATTGGCCGTGAAGCAACTTTATTTGAATTAAAAGAATTAACATATAATAATCTAATAAATGCATTAAGGACTAAAGAAGGATTAACAGGAACAATTGAAGTTGATCCAGCTTATGGTAAATACCATGAAGATGGCCATAGAAACTGCAATGTATGTTTAACACCAAAGGAATCAAAGAAATTAAACAACATCTGTCCAAAATGCGGCAAGCCCTTAACTATTGGAGT
This sequence comes from Candidatus Woesearchaeota archaeon, assembly GCA_019322455.1. Lineage (GTDB taxonomy): Archaea > Nanobdellota > Nanobdellia > Woesearchaeales > WJKL01 > JAHWIB01. The sequence goes on along the minus strand of JAHWIT010000063.1, from coordinate 422 downwards.
ACATCATAGAGTTGAAGAACTAGCAGACAGGCCAGAAGGCTTTAAGCCAAAATCAGCAAAAGACTTCAAAAGACTAATTCCATTGTCTGAAATACTGTCAAAATTATTAGGAAGTGGAATTGCAACTAAGAAAGTATGGCTAGAATTCAATAAACTAATTGATCATTTTAAATCAGAATTAAATATACTATTAGATGCTTCAGAAGAAGAATTAAAAAAAGTAACAGATGAAAAAATAGTTGAAAAAATAATGCTAAACAGACAAGGCAAAATACAAATCCAGCCAGGCTATGATGGTGAATATGGTTATCCTATCTTCTCTGAACAAGATAAAAAAGAACTTCCTAAAGTTGAAATAAAAAAGAAACAAACAGGATTAAATGAGTTTATGTGAAAAATGGAAAAACAACAATTAGAATCAG
>JAHWIT010000062.1 GCA_019322455.1 Candidatus Woesearchaeota archaeon | reverse complement strand
TACTGAAATGAAATTTTCTGTTATTGTTGAAAGAAAGTATCCAAGGATTGCTCCTATAATAGCTGTTAAAGCTGAGAGAAAATTATAGAATAAGGCTTTAAGCTTTGTAAATCCTCCATATACAAGAACAGCAAAGTCTCCTAATTCTTGAGGAACTTCGTGGGCAATTATAGCTATTGTTGTTACAATGCCAAATGGAATATTTACAATAAAACTTGCTGCTATGATTAATCCATCAATAAGATTATGAATACCATCTCCAATTAGATTCATGTATGTAAACATATGAACAGGGCATTTTCCTTCTTTATGGCAATGATGCCAATATAGAAATCTTTCTGTAATAAAGAAAGCAGAAAAACCAATTAATACATATAAACTAACAAAGCTTAGCCCTGATTTTTCTACTGCTTCTGGTATTAGATGCAGGAATGCTCCTCCCATTAAAGCTCCTGCTGAGAAACCAACTAGTAATAATAATATTTTTTTAAGAAGCTTTGCTTTAATAGCAAGACTAATTATTCCAATCCAAGCTATTAAACTAACTATTAATGTTGCTCCAATTATCCATAATAATATTGACATTTTATTCTTTTTTAATCTTTATTGCTTCTACTGGGCAGACATCAGCTGCTTCTTGGTTGCATCCAATTTCATCAACTTCTGCTTGTTTAGGATGTGCTTTTCCTTCTTTTAATTCAAAATTATTGCAAGTTGCTGCGCATGCTCCACAGCCAATGCATTTTTCTTTATCAACCTCTATTTTTATTTTTGCCATTTTGCTTTGGACCTCTTTAATACATTTATTTGAATTTTGTTTGGATGAATTACAGATCTTTTCTTCTTTATCAATGATATTGCTTGTTTAACTGTTTTTCCTTTTGATATTAGATAAGCTGCAACTAATGTAGGAGCTCTTCCATGCCCTCTTTGGCAATGAACATATACTTTTATCTTATTCTTAATAAGATTTTCAATAAAATTAACTCCTATAATTAATTGTTTTTGGCTTGGAGCTGTATGATCCTTTACAGGAAGCCAGAGATAATAATCAACTCCAAAAGGTGCATCTAATCTTTCTTTTTCTAAGCTAATGTCTGCTTTTATTCCTTTTCCTAATAATTCTTTTTTGAAATGTATTTGACAACACTGATTTGTGCCTATGTAAATGTAGTCTGTTATCTTATTGTATTCAAATGTTAATTTAGGATGTTGTTTCATTTTTTAACAAATAAGCCACACCAGCATTCTCCTTTTTCCTGCCATGTTTTTTGTGCTTTGAAATTACAAGGGCATAACAATCCAATATCTTTGCTAAAATCTCCTGTTTGAATTTGGCATGGACAAAATTTGAATCCTGTTTTTTCTTGGTTTTCTAAAACTCCTTTTAATGCAGTATCTGTATGCTCTTTATCTGAATTTAATCGAAAGTCGTTATTTTCACAAAACTTTTCAAATGTTTTTTTTAATTCTTCAATATTCATAGTCCTATTACTTTTTGGGCGTCTTCTTTAGTTACTTCAACATAAGCGTTTTCTGTACTGCATGTTGGGCAAAGTTTAGGCCCTGCTATTCCATAATGAATATCATTACATACGTTGCATCTCCAAAACTTTTTTTCAGGCATTTTAAACTTCTCCGCATGTACAACATTCAGAGCATCTTCCGCAATGAGGACATTTTGGAGCATCTTCTGAAAATGTTTTTCCGCACATTGGACATCTGTTTTCTTCAATTTTTTTTTCTTCTTTTATATCTTCAATTTCTTCTACCATTTTATTTACCTCTTTTTGTTATGTATGCAAATGCGCTTAATAATGCTCTTGAGCCGTCTCCACAAGCAATTACTGTTTGTTTTCCTGGTAGATCAGTAACATCTCCTGCTGCAAATATTCCAGAAACATTGGTTGCTCCTGTTTTATCTACAATGATTTCTTTTTTATCGTTAAGTTTAACAAGACTTTCTATGAAATCAATATTTCTTACATGACCTATTTCTACAAATACTCCTTGAATGTCTAATGTTTTTTCTTGACCTTTTTCTTCATATTTTAATCCATTTACAAATTTATCTCCTATTACTTCTGTTGTTTTTGCATTATTAATTACTTCGACTTTGTTGCTTTTTAAAACATTATTCAGTAATGTTTTGTCTGTTCCTGTTAATTCAGGATTTAGATTTATAATATAGATTTTACTTATTCCCATATTAATTAATGTATTTGCTGCGTCTAATGCTGCATCTCCTCCTCCTATAACAACAACATCTTTTCCTGCAAATAACGGGCCGTCACAGGTTGCGCAATAAACAAGTCCTTTTTTTTCAAATTTATCTGCTCCTGGAACTTCTAATTTTCTTGGAGAAGAGCCAGAACAGATAATAACTGTTTTTGTTTCAAATTCTTGTTTTTCTGTTTTTACGATAAAATTATTATTATTCTTTTCTACTTTTGTTACTTTGTCTTCTTTTACTTTTATTTTATAATCAGCCATATGTTGTTTGAATTTTTCTATTAAATCAATGCCTGTAAGATTATGATAACCTGTATAGTTTTCAATATCAGAACTCCATAATGTTAATCCTCCAACATCTTTTGAAATAATTTCAAATTTAAGATTAGCTCTTGCTGCATAGATTGCTGCTGTAATTCCAGCTGCTCCTGCTCCTATTATTATTGTATCATACATTTTAATCATTCACCTTTGCATGGACATTGACAAACAGTTATGCAGCCTCCATCTGGTCTGCATATATCTTTTTTGCATTTAGGGCATGTTTTGATTATCAAACTTTTATTTTTAGGAAGTTCAACTTCTATATCAAATCCACATTCAGGACATTTAACACTAGCCATTACCATTTTTATTCCTCAAGTTTTAATGCTTTTTTTAGTCTTTCTAAATCATAACCAACTATTATCTCTCCATCAATGTCAATAACTGGAACAGCCATTTGTCCTGATTTCTCTATCATTTCTTTTGCTGCTTCTTGGTTATTTGCAACATCTATTTCTTCATATTCTATATTATTCTCTTTAAAGAATTCTTTTGTTTTTTTGCACCAAGGACAGCTAGCTGTAGTATATATTTTTACTTTCATAAGACACCTCTTTAGTTAAGATTTAAAATTATGTTTATATAAATTTTTCTTTTAATTTATAACAAATATATCAATACTGAATAAATAATTACTCCAATAATAAAATAGAATGGTTTTCCTTGTCTTTTTTTAGGAATAGAATGTCTGGTTACTGTAAACAATAATGCTCCGATTATAAATCCCAATAATGCAAAATATATTATTTGATTCATGTTTGGATAGATGAAGGTTGCAAATATTATTCCTAATAATGTTGATACAGCTAATATTGCTTTGATGCTTTTGAATTTTGTCATATCAACAGGCAATGTGCTGACTGCAGTAAATAAGAAAACAGGAATAAAGAACAATATTCCTTCAGATAATCCTTGATTAACAAAACTAACAAGTATTATTCCAATAACAAAATGATAAATAAAAGATGTTATAGAATCTTCAACAGCAAGTTCTCTTAATAATTTATCTTCGGGAGAGTGCTGATAGATATATTTTTCTACGATATGAAAGATTACAAATCCAATAAGTATTGATAAAAATAAGAAGTTACTTATTTGGGTTATTCCATAGGTAAATTGAGGCAATAAATGCAAGAAGATATAGGTTATAGAAATTCCTGCTGAGAATGATATTAAATAATTTTGATAAGGTTTGCATTTTAAACAAAGAATATCACTAAAGTAATGGAAAATACCCATTATTATTCCAAGTATTATTGCTATCATTCTTTTATATCAATTAATAAATATTATTTAAACTTTTGGAAATTTTTCAAATTTCCAAACGGTTTAGACTTTGTCTAAAACTTTTTGTAATATTTCAATAGGACATAAATACCTATTACAGCCATTATTAGGCTTAGGTATTGACCCATGCTTAATCCTAATAGTCTTGGATCTTGTCTTAGGAAATCACTGAAAAATCTTCCAATGCCCATTAAAGTGATAAATGTCCAGAATATGAATCCATTTTTTCTTTTTTTCTTGTTT
>JAHWIT010000061.1 GCA_019322455.1 Candidatus Woesearchaeota archaeon | reverse complement strand
TCCTCCTAAAAAAATTCCTAGGATGCTAAACAAAATAGAAAAAGAGAATGCAGACATTGTAATTGGATCAAGATCAATAAAACAAGGAAAAATAAAAAATTGGCCATTACATAGAAGAATCATTTCAAAAATAGCTACCTTACTAGCAAAACCTCTAACAAATGTAAAAGATCCTATGTCTGGATTCTTTTTTATTAAAAAAAAGATTATAAAAAATGTTTTATTAAAACCAAAGGGATACAAAATATTATTAGAAATTCTAGTTAAAGGTAATTATAACAAAATAGCAGAAGTTCCAATTATATTCAAAAATAGAATTATTGGCGGAAGCAAACTAACAATAAAGGTATATCTAGAATATTTAATACAATTAATTGAACTTTATTTGTATAATATAAAAGAAATATTGAAATTTAAATAATCAAATAGTAATCTATTTAAATAATCAATTAATTCTATTATTTGAGGGATACATTGAGATACGCTATAGAAATCTCTAATCTTAAAAAGCAATTTATAAAAGAAAAAGGATTTATTGAATTTTTTTTACATCCAATTAGAAAAGAGATAATTACAGCATTAGATGGAGTTTCTTTAAAAATCAAAAAAGGAGAAATATGTGGATTATTAGGACCAAATGGAGCAGGAAAAACAACCTTAATTAAAATATTATCAACATTAATTTTACCAGATTCTGGAAAAGCTTATGTAAATGGTTGTGATGTTGTTAAACAAGAATATAATGTAAAAGATTCTATTGGACTAATTCATCATAATGAAAGAAGTTTTTTTTGGAGACTTACAGGAAGGCAAAATCTTGAATTTTTTGCATCTCTTTATGGTATAAAAAAAACAAATATAAAAGAAGAAGTAAATAAAGCTTTAGGAATTGTTGGCCTTAAAGAAAAAGCTCATATAAGATTTGACAGTTATTCTACTGGAATGAAACGTAAAATGAGTATTGCAAGAGGATTATTAACAAATCCAGATATTCTATTTGTTGATGAGCCTTCAAATGGTCTTGATCCTCTTTCAGCAATAAAAATTAGGAAATTTTTAAAAGAAGAATTAGTTAACAAAATGAGAAAAACAGTTTTAATGGCAACGCATGATTTAAAAGAAGCTCAATCAATTTGTGATAACATAGTTATTTTACATAAAGGAAAAATCAAGACACAAGGTACACTTAAAAAACTACAAAAAAAAAATGGAACAGAATCAATAGATATAGAAACAAAAACAGAAAAAAAAGTAATCTCAGAAATTAAAAAATTAAAAGGAGTCAAAGAGATTGAAACAAATGGCAGAAATTTGAATATCAAAGTTTCCTCTACTCATACATTACTACCAGAAATTATAAAATTAATTTCAATAAATAATGGAAAAATATACAATTGCAAAACAAATCATATTGATTTAGATAAAATATTTGAAAAATTTGCAGGTGATTAAATGCTTCCAGAAATACTAGCTTTTTTTAAAAAAGATGCTCTAAGTGTTTCAAGTTATAAACTTAATTTTGCAATGCGGTTTATGGGTATATTCTTTTCAGTGGTTTCTTTCTTCTTTATCTCAAGGCTTATTCCTAATAGAGCTATTGTAGATTATGGTGGAGATTACTTTTCCTTTGTATTAATAGGTCTTGCTCTATCAAATTTCATTGGTCTAGGAATGGGAAGCTTTGCAGGGATTATAAGAAGCATGCAAACAACAGGAACAATAGAAACAGTTCTCTCATCAAAAGCTAAACTTAGCACATTCTTACTTGGTTCATCTTTATGGAACTATTTTATGACTATACTTAATGTAAGTGTTTATTTTATATTTGGAATATTCTTATTTAACATGAAACTTAATGCAAATATACCAGCTGCAATAATAATTTTAGTTTTAAATACAATTTGTTTTAGCGCAATTGGAATAATGGCTGCTTCAATGATTCTCATTTTTAAGCAAGGAGATCCTTTAACATGGGTTTTTACATCTTTATCAAGTATCTTAGGAGGAACACTTTACCCAATAACAATAATGCCTGATTTCCTTCAAAAAATAGCTGAATTCTTGCCTATAACTCATGCCTTAAGAGCAATGAGGCATGCTATGTTGCAAGGATACTCTTTAAGTGCTTTAAGTACAGATATATTGTTTTTATTATTTTTTGCTTTAGCCTTAATCCCAATAAGTTTATTTGTTTTTAAATTAGCTCTTAAAAAAGCAAAAAAAGATGGAAGTTTAATCAAATATTAACATGCAAGAAATAGAATTAAAAATTCTAGAAATTAATGAAAATAAAATAAGAAAAAGATTAGATAGTTTTGCAACTAAGATTAATGATAATATTTTATTAACAACTATGACACTCAGCAACCCTTATAATGATGTTGCAGTTAGATTAAGAAAAATAAATAATGAAATTATCTTCACTACTAAAATCAAAATTCTAGATAAAAAATTCAAAATTAGAAAAGAATATGAAACAAAAGTAAATAATTTAGAAATATTCAAAAAACAATTAGAAATTCTTGGTTTTAAGCAAGCAATGCTTCAGCAAAAGAAAAGAACAACCTACAAATACAAAAATTCAGAAATTGTAATTGATAACTATCCTCAAATACCCGCCTACATTGAAATAGAAGGCCCTAAAAAAGAGATTGAAGAAATTGTTAATAAATTAGGCTATAAAATGGAAAACACTACTCAGATCAATGTATATGGCTTATTTGAGAAATATAAAGTTGATGCAAAAGAATTAAGGTTTTAATTATTTCTTCAACAACTTAAAAATTCCATTATTAATCTTATAAGGAAATTTCAAAAAAAACAAAATTGTTCTTTCAATATATAAATCTCTATCTCCTATTAAACTTATTTTAAAGTCATGTAAAAATTTAGGTACCAGCTTAAAACCAAAATAACTAGCAGGATTAATCTTCATTGAATAATAAGATATTTTTGCAATAAATGGATTAATAAAATTATAATAAGAAGTATCAACTTTTTTATTTCCAATTTTTATTATTTTTCCTAAGATTTGTTTAGAAATAACAGGCATATCACAATTATGTCTATTATCTCCTTTAGTTATTACTTTGTTTCCATTAATTTTAACAACCCTATGTATTATTCTAAAATTTTTATTTTTTTTAGAATTTCCTTTAAAAACAATAATATCACCTATTTTCACATCTTTAGTCTTAATGATCTTTACTTTTTGATCTTGCTTTATTGTAGGAAGCATACTCCCTCCTTTAACAAGAAAATAATCATAATTTGAATTCTTCTTTGACATTTTATTCCAACACAGCCTTAATCCTCCTAATCCCAGCAGCAACACTCTCCTCTTTCTTAATCTTAAATTTACCTAATTCAGAAGTATTCTTAACATGAGGTCCCATGCATACATCCTTAGTATAATTACCAATAGAATAAACCCACACCTTTGGAGGATATTTTGCACCAAACTCAGCATGTGCTCCTGACTTTAGAGCTTCTTCTGTATCCATCTCTTTTTTAGTTACCTCAATACCCTCCTGTATTTTCTTATTAACCTCATCTTCAACAGCTTTAATTTCTTCAGGAGTTAATTTTCTATCAAAATTAAAATCATAACGCAACCTTTCAGGTGTAATATTACTGCCTTTTTGCTTAATATCAGGATTCTTTAATACTTTCCTCAAAGCTTCTCCTAATAAATGCGTTGCAGTATGCAACTTAGCAGTCATTTCAGAAGCCTCTGATAATCCACCTTTAAATCTTTGCTCAGCTCCTTTTCTGGAAAGTTCTTGATGTTTTTCAAACTCTTTATTAAAACCTTTTTCATCAACTTTAATTTTCTTTTCAACAGCTAATTCCCTTGTCATTTCAAGAGGAAAACCATAGCTTTGAAATAAAAAGAAAGCGTCTTTTCCACTTAAATCTCCTTGTTTTGCTAATCTTCCAAATTCATGTAAGCCTCTTTCTAAAGAATTTCTAAATCTTTCTTCTTCTTTTAATAATTCATCCATAATAAACTTCTTATTTTTCTTAAGTTCAGGATAATCTTTGCTATATAAATTTACAACAATCTTTGCAATTGGTCTGCATAAATCCCCGGTTATTCCTATTAATTTTCCATGTCTTATACTTCTCCTAATAAATCTTCTAAGAATATAACCTTGATCAACATTAGAAGGTGTAATGCCTCTTTCATCTCCAAGAATAAAAGTAGCAGCACGAGTATGATCAGCTATAATCCTGACTGATCTTCCTTGCTCATGAGTAAAATTATTAACCTTTGCTAATTTCTTAAGCTCATCAATTATAGGATTAAAAATTTCAGTTTCATAAACATTACCCTTTCCTTGCAGCATTGCAATTGTTCTCTCAACACCCATTCCAGTATCAACATTTTTTTGTTTTAATTTTTGAAATTTACCTTCTGCAACTTTGTTATATTCCATAAAAACATCATTCCAAATTTCAAAATATTTTCCACAACTACAACCTGGCCTGCATTCCGGACTACATTTCCTTTTTCCAGTATCAATAAACATCTCAGTGCATGGACCGCAAGGTCCAGTTTTTCCAGCAGGTCCCCACCAATTATCCTCTTTAGGCAAATAATAAATTCTTTCTTCAGGAATTCCTAAACCTCTCCAAATAGAAGCACTTTCTTCATCCCTCGGAATTCTCAAGGAATTCTGATGGTCGTCAGAAATCTTTGATTTCTGAGATTTAGGAGCATCTTTATCTCCAGCAAAAACAGTTATATATAATTTAGAAGCATCAAAACCAAGAACTTTTGTTAAAAACTCAAAACTCCATTCAATTGCTTGTTTTTTAAAATAATCTCCTAAACTCCAATTTCCAAGCAT
>JAHWIT010000060.1 GCA_019322455.1 Candidatus Woesearchaeota archaeon | reverse complement strand
TACTGGAGGCCAGAATTAAAAACGTCTCTGGCAACGCCAATATCTTCAGGAGCAGTCAGATGTATGTTCTGCGGCAAAGGGATGAGTATTTGTGCGCATTGTTACAGCAGAGATGTTTATGACTTAATTAAAGAGGATTTTCCTTGGCTGGCAGAGGAATTCATAGAAAGATTTGATTTTGGTCTAAGGAAAGAGCTTAACTAGCTCTTTTTTTCTTTTTTATATTCTTCAATTGCTTTTTTCAAAGCATTTTGAGCTAGAACAGAACAATGCAGTTTAACTGCTGGAACATTTCCCATTTTTTTTACAACATCTTTGCTTGTTATTTTTTTAGCTTGTTCTAATGTTTTTCCTTTGACTATTTCACACAAATAATCTGTAGAAGCAATTGCAGCAACACAGCCGTATGTTTTGAATTTAATATCCTTTATTTTATTATCTTCAATTTTAAGATAAACTCTCATTATATCTCCACATTTTACATTACCAACTTCTCCAACTGCATCTGCATTTTTTATTTCTCCTGTAAATTTTGGATTTTGAAACCTGTTTAATACTTTTTTTGAATACATTTTCATATCCTCTTTAATATTTTTGTTAGTGGAGATATTTTTCTTAATTTTTGAACTGTATTTTTGAGTTCTTTTAATGTGAAATCTAATTCTTGTTTTGTTGTAAATCTACTGATTGTGAATCTTAATGAGCCATGAGCTCTTTCTGAGTTTTTTTCTAAAGCCATTAAAACATGAGATGGTTCTAGACTTTTAGAAGAGCATGCAGAGCCTGTAGAGGTGCAGATTCCTTTTACATCTAAATAAGCTCCAATTGATTCTCCTTCTATGTATCTGAATGAAATATTGATATTATTGCACAGTCTTTTATTTCCTTTTGGACCGTTTAATCGAGTATCTGGAATCTTTAATGCCTGTTCAATAAAATAATCTCTTAATTTTGCCATAGAATTAATGTGTTTTTTGTTTATTGCAAGCTTTACTGCTTTTGCAAATCCTATAATTCCTGGGATATTTTCTGTTCCTGACCTTAGATTTCTTTCATGGCCACCGCCATGAGCTAATGGAGTTATTTTTGTTCCTTTTTTTATGTATAGAACTCCAACTCCTTTTGGACCGTGAATCTTATGAGCATTTAATGTGATCAAGTCTGCATTTTTTGCAGATAATTCTGTTTTTGTATAAGATTGACAAGCATCTGTATGAAAATAAATTTTATGTTTTTTACATATTTCATATAGTGCTTGAAGATTTTGAATTGTTCCTATTTCATTATTTCCGTGAATAACTGAAACCAGGATTGTTTTGTTTGTGATTGATTTTTCTAATTCTTCTGGATTAATAAATCCTTCTTTATCCACATTAAGATAAGTAACTTGAAAACCTTGTTTTTCTAACCATTTGCATGAGTTTAATACACAATCATGCTCTATTTTTGTTGTTATGATATGTTTTCCTTTGTTTTTATTGGCAAAAGCAATTCCTTTTATTGCAAAATTATTTGATTCTGTTCCTCCTGAGGTGAAAATTATTTCTTGATCTTTTGCTCCAATTGATTTTGCAATTGTATGTCTTGCTTCTTCTAATGCTCTTTTTGCTTCTTGTCCTTTATGATGGATAGAAGAAGCGTTTCCATAAGATTCTGAATGAAATTTATTCATAGCTTTAACTACTTCTAAGGCTACTTTTGTAGTTGCTCCGTTGTCTAAATAGATTGTTTCGGCCATTTTATTCTTTTTTAGGTGGATTTAATAATTCAGGATCTATACTGCAACAATCATTCCAAGCTCTACAGTTAGGACATCTTTTTTCATCAGCAGGCATTGGTTGTTTGCATTTTATGCACAGATATTCTTTATCCATGTCAATTCCAACTTTTTTCAATAAAGATTTTATTCCCATTTTTTAATCACCTTTCATTCTACATTCTTTGCAGCAATATTTTTTAACATGCTTATCAACTAATTTCATTAAAGGAACTATTGTATCTTTGTTTAATGAGTAGATTCTCTTTTTTCCTTGTTTTTTAACATCAAGGAAATGGCATTCAACAAGGCATTTTAGATTATGGCTTATTTTGCTTTGTTCTTCTTTAAGAGCATTGCAAATCTCTGTTACAGATATTGATCTATTTTGAAGCAATTCCAATATCTTTAATCTTGTTTTGTTGCCTATTGTTTCAAAAAAGGTTTTATATGAATGACATTTCATATGAATTATGATTCATATATACTTTATAAACTTTTCGGTTTTGAAACATAAAATTTATTAAAACCGATTTTATTCCTTTAAAAGATGAGGGATAATGTTTGGAAATATACTGCAAGCAATTGGAAATACTCCTCTTGTTAGAATAAATGAGCTGAATCCTAAAAAGAATGTTGTAATATATGCTAAATTAGAGGGTTTAAACCCTTCAGGCAGCATTAAAGATAGGATTGCTTTAAAAATGATTGAGCAGGCAGAAGCTGAAGGAACTCTAACAAAAGACAAAACAATTATTGAACCTACTTCTGGCAATACTGGTATTGGATTAGCTATGATTGGAGCAGTTAAGGGCTATGATGTTGAAATTGTCATGAGCAAGGCAGTTAGTGTTGAAAGAGTTAAGATGATTAAATCATTTGGAGCAAAGGTAACTTTAACAGAAGCAGAATTAGGAACAGACGGCGCAATAAAAAAAGCAAGAGAATTGGTTGCTCAAAATCCTGCTAAATATTTTATGCCTGACCAATTTTCTAATGAATACAATAAAATAGCTCATTATAAAACAACTGGAGAGGAAATATGGAAACAAACAAATGGTAATATTGATTATTTTGTTTCTGCAATAGGAACTTCTGGAACAATAATGGGTGTTGGAAGGGCTTTAAAGGAAAATAATCCTAAAATCAAAGTTGTTTGCGCCCATCCTGTAAGAGGACATTATATTCAAGGATTAAAAAATATGGAAGAAGCTATTGTTCCTTCAATATATGATCCTTCTAAGATTGATGAAACTGTTATGGTTGAGACAGAAGCAGCATTTGATATGGCTCGAGAGATTATAAAGAAAGAGGGCATTTTTGTCGGTATGAGCAGTGGTGCAGCTATGTATGCAGCTTTAGAGATAGCTAAAAAAATAGATTCAGGAACTGTTGTAGTAATATTTCCAGATAGAGGAGAAAAGTATTTAAGCACTGATTTGTTTGAGAAATAAAAATGGCACTAAACTTATATAATACACTAACAAGAAAGAAAGAAGAATTAAAGCCATTGCATGATAAAGAAGTTAGAATGTATAGTTGCGGGCCTACTGTTTATAATTTTGTTCACATTGGAAATCTAAGAAGTTTTATGTTTGTGGATATCTTAAGGAGATATATTAAGTACAAAGGCTATAAACTTAAACATGTTATGAATATAACTGATGTTGATGATAAAACTATTAGAGATTCTAAGAAGCAAGGAAAAACATTGAAAGAATTTACTCAGTTTTATACAAAGGCATTTCTTGAGGATTTGAAGACATTGAATATAGAAAAAGCAGAGATAATGCCTAAGGCAACAGAGGAAATAAAAGTAATGGTAGAGTTAGTTAAGAAACTATTAGACAAAGGTTATGCTTATGAAGCAGAGGATGGAATATATTTTAGAATATCAAAGTTTAAGAATTACGGCAAATTAGCAAGGCTTGATTTAAAACAACTTCAAGCAGGAGCTTCTGGAAGAGTTAGAGCAGATGAGTATGATAAAGCAGATGTTCATGATTTTGTTTTGTGGAAGTTCTGGGATAAGGATGATGGAGATGTTTTTTGGGAGACAGAGATTGGAAAAGGAAGACCTGGCTGGCATATTGAGTGCAGTATTATGAGCTCTAAATATTTAGGGCAGCCATTTGATATTCATACTGGAGGAGTTGATTTGATATTTCCTCATCATACTAATGAGATTGCACAGTCAGAAGCAGCAGAGGGAAAACAGTTTGTTAAATTTTGGATTCATAATGATCATTTAATAGTTAATGGTAAAAAGATGTCAAAGAGTTTGGGTAATTTTTATACATTAAGGGATTTGCTTGATAAAGGATATGATCCAAAGGCAATAAGATATGAATTATTAGGGGCGCATTATAGACAGAAATTGGATTTTAGAGAAGATAATTTGAATAAGATACCTGATACATTGCAGAAGTTCTATGATTTTTTAGATAAACTTGATGAGATAAAAGAAGGAGATAATAATCCATCTGTTTCTAAATTGATTGAGAAAGCAAAAAAAGGATTTGAGAAAGAAATGGATAATGATTTGAATATTAGCGGAGCATTAGCTGTTGTATTTGAGTTTATGACTTCTGTGAATAAGATTATGAGTAAAATAAGTAGAGAAAATGCAAAGGATGTAGAAAAAACAATGATGGATTTTGATTCTGTTTTAGGAATTATGAAACATGAGAAGGTTAAATTAGATTCAGAGATTGAAGCACTTGTTAAAAAAAGAGAAGAAGCAAGAAAGAAAAAGGATTATACTACTGCTGATAAGATAAGAGGTGAATTAAAAGAAAAAGGAATAATTCTTGAGGATACTCCTCAAGGTGTTAGATGGAAAAAGATAAAATAAAAAATTAATTTATTTCAATATGATATTCTAAATCAAGGTCTTCTGTTTCTTCTAGTGGTTCATGTTTTAATCTGTCTCTTGTAAAATCTAAACATCTTGGATTTCCATAAAGCATATCACTTATATCTCTTCTTGTGTTAAGATGCTCAATATTTGAAAATGGAATTTCTTGCATTGAAGTTTCTTCAGGCAATAGAGATCTACCTAAATGATAACTATTTTTTATAAAACTTTGTTGTGCATTTCTTTCTAAAATTTCATCAGCTAGTTCATAATTATCTGTTAATGCAAGTAAATCAATTGTTTCATTTACTGAAACACTATGTTCCTCTGATAATCTTTTTGCATCATCATATTTTCTTTTATCTTCTTTAGTAAATTCTAACCAACTAACTTTTCCAACAGCTTTAGTAAAAGCTAAATTGTTGTTAATATGAATAGAATATGCAAATGTAATTAGGTCAGAATTATCACCTAATATATTGGTTGCATATTCTGCATCTTTTTGAGGTATATTTAGTTGATTAGATACCAAGTTTGTGTATAGAGAATGAGCTGGTTTAGCATTTTCAAACTCAATGTTTTGATTTGCTTTTGTTAATGTTTTAACTTCTTCAGTAGGTATTTCTTCAGATCTAATTTCTCTTAATTGTAATTCTCCTCTTTCTTGCCACATTGCTTCTCTTTTTTGTTGAAATTTTTGTTTTTGACTAATTCTTTCAAGATAAAGTTCCATTTTCAAATCCCCTCCGAATATATATTATATATAATGTATATGTTTTAGCTAATATAAAAATTTAATGGTTTTGAGAAATTTAATTATCTAAACAAGAATTCCAATTTTCAGATTTTCTTTAACTTTTATGTTTGCTTTGCCTTCAAAGTTAATGTCTTTTGCTCTTGTTGTTGATTTTATATCTTCTAAGAAAGGCTCTAATACTTTTTGATCTTTTGTTTCAATTATTAATTCTTTGATTTCTTGCCCTAATGAGATGTTTTTTTCTGCTTTTGTTTTTCTTACTGCTGTAATTATTTCAATAGCTAAATCACCTGCTGTTTCTATTTTTTTGTCTTTAAGTTTTGCATTATATTCAGGCCAATCTGAGATATGAATCGATTTTAGTTTTTCTTTTTCAGCAAAATATAAATGATAGATTTCTTCTGTAAAATGAGGATTTATTGGAGCCATTAGTTTAAGACAATTAATAAATGCATTGTATAATCCGTATTGAGCAGACAATCTTTGTTCTTTTCCTCTTTTATCTGGGTTATATAATCTATCTTTTACAATTTCTAGATAATTATCACAAACAGTTTGCCAGAAGAATTTTTCTGTATCTGCTTTTGTTCTTGAATATTCATATTTTTCAAAAGAATCTGTAGATGTTTTAATTATGTTGTTTAATTTGATCAATAACCATTTGTCAAATGCTTCTAATTTTGGCTTTTTGAGATTATAATCTTCTAAGTGCATAATTGCAAATTTAGATGCATTCCAGAATTTTGTAATAAATTTTTGTCCTGTTACTAAGTCTTTTTCTTGAAAAGGAAGGTCTTCTCCTAGTTTTGAGCCAGCTGCCCAGAATCTCAGACAATCTGCTGAGTATTTTTCAATCATAATTTGCGGTTCAATAACATTTCCTTTTGATTTTGACATTTTTTTTCCATGGGGGTCTAAAGCCCAGCCTGAAATTACACAATCCTGCCATGGATTTACTTTGTTATGCAGCTGGGATTTAACAACTGTATTGAAAAGCCAGAATGAAATAATATCGTGTGCTTGTGGACGCATAGACATTGGATAGAATTTATTGTACATGTCTGGGATTAATGCAGCTGCTATTTGTGGTGTTAATGAGGATGTTGCCCATGTGTTAATTATATCTTTTTCTGGGATAAATTCTTTTGATTTACATTTAGGGCATTCTTTTGATGGAGGCTTATCTTCTGTTGGATCAACTGGCAGATCTTTTTCATCTGCTAAGATAACTTCATCACATTTTTTACAATACCATACTGGAAATGGAATTCCGAATGGCAGTTGTCTTGATATTAACCAGTCCCATTGAAGTCCTTTAACCCAGTTATCATATCTATTTCTCATATGTTTTGGGAACCAGTTTAGTTGTTTTCCCCATTTTAACATATCTTTTTTTAAGTCTAGATATTTTATGAACCATTGTTTTGAGTGAATAAATTCAATTGGTGTTCCGCAACGTTCATGTACATTAACTGCATGAGTGATTGGTTCTTGAGAAATTAGTAATCTGTTGTCTTTTAAGTCTTCTATTATTATTTTTCTTGCTGTTTCAATTGACATTCCTTGATATTTTTCTGCTGTCTTTGTCATTTTTCCCTGCTTGTTAATTGCTTCTTTTATTGGAAGATTATGGGCTTTTTGCCATTCTGCATCAGTTGTATCTCCAAATGTACAGCACATTACAATTCCTGTTCCTTTTTCTGGATCTGCTCTTTCATCTTCTAAAATAGGAACTTCAAAATTAAATAATGGAACAGTAGCTTTTTTTCCTTTTAGATGATGATAACGCTTGTCTTCTGGGTGATAGAAGACTGCAACACAAGCTGGCAGTAATTCTGGACGAGTTGTTGCAATTATTAATTCTTCTCCATTTACTTTGAAAACAACATCATTGAAAAAAGAAGAAATATTTTTATCTTCACATTCAACTTGGGAAATAGCTGTCTGGCATTTTGGGCAGTACATTGCAGGAGCTTCTGTTCTGTATTCTCTTTTTGCTTTGTATAGATCTAAAAATGATTTTTGAGAGATTCTTTGGCAATGTTCATTAATTGTTGTGTAGAATAAAGTAAAGTCACAGCTCATACCAATTCTTTTCCAATCAGCAATATATCTTGGCCTTAGTTCTTTATCAAGTGTTTTTAGGCAGAGCTTTACAAATTTTTTTCTTGGCATTTCAGATGCTTTTACATTTTTTACTTTTTCTACTAATAACTTAGTTGGTAATCCATTGTCATCTGTTCCAAATGGATAGAATACATTTTTTCCTGACATTCTTTTGTATCTTGCTATAAAATCTTCCTGAGAATATGAAAATGAATGCCCTAAGTGCATTTTTCCAGAAACAGTTGGAGGAGGAGTATCTATTGAATATATTGGTTTTTTGGAAGCCTTATCAAATTTATAGGTTCCTTGTTTTTCCCAGTATTCCTGCCACTTAGTTTCTACTTGTTTTGAATCATAATGTTTTGGTAATTGCATACTATGTTTGATTTAGAGTTATTGTTTATAAAATTTTGGAAAATAAGATTTTCCAAACCGTTTAAAAATTTTCAATTTTTAAAAGTTTACTTAAAAAAATTTATAAATGAACCTTTGTTTAGATTTAATATGGGGGGACAACCTTGGATTAAGAAATATTCTCCAAGCAGAATATCTGAAGTTATTGGGCAAGATAGTGCTATGTCTATGATTAAGGAGTTTGTTAATAATTATAAAAAGCAGAAAAAGAAGGCTTTATTGATTTATGGTGCTTCTGGATGCGGGAAAACAAGTTCTGTTTATGCTCTAGCTAGTGAATTGAATTTAGAGATTGTTGAGATGAATGCTTCTGATTTTAGAAATAAGGATCAGATAAATTCTATTGCAGGAGCTGCTTCCCAGCAGATGAGTTTATTTGGTGGCAGCAAGGTAATATTAATTGATGAGCTTGATGGAATTGCTGGAAGACAGGATTTTGGAGGAGTTGCTTCAATTGCTAAATTAATTTCTGAGAGTAAGTTTCCTATTATAATGACTATTAATAATCCTTATAATAAGAAATTTAGTTCTATAAGGAGCAAATGTGAGTTATTACAATTTAAGGAATTAGGAGCAAATGATATTTTTTTATTGTTAAAGAGAATTGTTGATAAGGAAGGAATTATCCATAGTGATGATAGTTTGAAAAGATTAGCCAGAAGAAATTCCGGAGATGCAAGAGGAGCAATTAATGATTTGCAGATCTTGACTAGCGAAGGAAAGTTAGATGAAAAGACTATTGATGAATTAAGCGAGAGAAACAGAACAGAGAATATGCTGCAAGCTTTGGTTAAGGTGTTTAAGAGCACTGATCCTTCTGTTGCAGTGAGTGCTTTTGATAATGTTGAAGAAGATTTGGATCAATGTGCTCTTTGGTTAGATGAGAATTTACCAAAGGAATATACAAATCCAGAGGATTTAGCAAGAGCTTATGATAAATTAAGCAAAGCAGATGTTTTTAAGAGAAGGATAAGAAGATGGCAGCACTGGAGATTCTTGGTTTATATAAATAGTTTATTGACAGCTGGAGTTGCTGTTAGCAAGGATTCTAAAAATAAGAAATTTATTCCATACAAACCAACTGGTAGAATTCTTAAGATGTGGTGGGCAAAGCAGAAATCAATGAAGAAGAAAGCAATTGCAGAGAAATTAGCAAGGAAAACACATTCCAGTATAAAAGAACAGATAAAGACGATTGATTATTTCAAACAGATTTTTAAGAATGACAAGGAAATGGCTAAACAGATTGCTGATTATTTGGATTTAGATAAAGAAGAAGTTGCTTGGCTGAAAAAGTAGAAAATAATATAAATATATAGGTAATTTCTTGAATCATGACACTTAGTGTAGAAGAAATGGCTGTATTCTGTAAAAAGAAAGGTTTTGTTTATCCTAATAGTGAGATTTATGGAGGATTAGCTGGATTTTGGGATTACGGGCCATTAGGAACAGAGATGAAGAAGAATATCAAAGATCAATGGTGGAGGTTTCATGTTCAAAATAGGGAAGATGTTGTTGGGATTGATGGAACTATTATAACTCATCCAAAGGTATGGAAGGCTTCTGGACATGTGGATAGTTTTACTGATGTTTATGTTAAATGTAAGAAATGCAAAAAGCCAAATAAATTAGATAAGAGTGAGGTTGGCAAAGTAAAATGTGAGTGTGGCGGAGATTATGAGGTTGTTGGAGATGTAAATTTGATGTTTAGGACAAATGTTGGGCCTGTTGAGGGAAATACTGCTTATTTAAGACCTGAAACTGCACAATTGATGTTTGCTGATTTTAAACAGGTTGTTGATACTTCTAGATTAAAATTGCCATTTGGAATTGCACAGATTGGAAGGGCTTTTAGAAATGAGATTAGTCCAAGAGATTTTTTATTTAGATGCAGGGAATTTGAGCAGATGGAAATAGAATATTTTATACATCCTAAAGATACAAATAATTGTCCTTATATCAAAGAAATTTTAAATTATAAGATGCTAGTTTTGTCTGCAGAAATGCAAGAGAAAAAGCAAAAAACAGAAGGAAAAGAAATGACAATGAAACAGGCATTAGATAAGAAGATTATAAAAACACAGTGGCATGCTTATTGGTTAGCAATGGAACATAAATGGTTTGTTAGTTTGGGTGCAAATGCTTCTAATTTTAGAATAAGACAGCATGTTGCAACTGAAAAATCTCATTATGCATTAGATACTTGGGATTTAGAATATAAATTTCCTTTTGGTTGGAAAGAGTTGCAAGGAATGGCAAATAGAACTGATTTTGATTTACAGCAGCATATTAAGTTT
>JAHWIT010000059.1 GCA_019322455.1 Candidatus Woesearchaeota archaeon | reverse complement strand
ATAGTATTCTTTTGCACAGTCTATTATGGATTTTTCTTTGCTTAATACAAATTCTATTTGTTCTGGAATTCTTTTTATGAATTCTATTCTTTCAATAAGATGGGATTCTGGCCAGGTGTTTTTTAATTGTGCTAAGTAAACGCCAAATAAATATAAAACTGATAATTGGGATGTGAATGCTTTTGTTGAAGCGACTCCTATTTCAATTCCAGCTCTTGTATATATTGTTGTATCTGATTCTCTTGGTATTGAAGAACCAAGAACATTGCAGATTGACAATACTTTTGCTTCTTTTGATTTTGCTTCTTTAATTGCTGCTAATGTATCTGCTGTTTCTCCTGACTGGCTTATTGCTATTATTAATGTTTTATTGTTGATAACTGGATTTCTATATCTAAATTCAGATGCATAATCAACTTCTACTGGAATTTTTCCTAATGCTTCTATTATAAATTTTCCAACTAAACCTGAATGCCAAGATGTTCCACAGGCAATAATTACTATTCTGTTTATTGTTTTAAGATAATCTTCAGGCAAATTAAAATCTTCAAAAATAACTTTGCTGTCTTTTATTCTAGAACTTATTGTGTTTTTTATTGAAGAAGGCTGTTCAAAGATTTCTTTCAGCATGAAATGTTCGTAATTTCCTTTTTGTGCTTGTTCTGCGTCCCATTCTATTTTTACTGGTTTTCTTTCTATTGTTTTTCCTGTTTCAAAATTTGATATTTTATAGTTATTATCTATTACTACAATATCATCATCTTCTAAGAAAATAACATCTTTTGTATATTCTATAAATGCAGGCACGTCAGATGCAATAAAGAATTCATCTTTTCCAATGCCTATAATTAAAGGAGAGGCTCTTCTTGCTGCAATTATCTTATCTGAATCTTTATTAAGAATAACAACTGCAAATGTTCCATTTAATCTTTTTAATGTTAATTTAACAGCATTTTCAAAATCATTGTTTTTTGAAAATTCTTCTATTAAGTGGGGAATAACCTCTGTATCTGTTTTTGATAAGAAGCTGTAGCCTTTTTCTTTTAATTCATTTTTTAGTTCTTCATAATTTTCAATAATTCCATTATGTACAACTACTATATCTTTATTTGAAGAAAAATGTGGATGAGCATTTTGTTCATTTACTTCTCCGTGTGTTGCCCATCTTGTGTGGCCTATTGCTATTTTTGAATTTTCTTTAGAAAAATTTTCTTCTTCTCCTATTTTTCCAACTTTTTTTGTTAACTTTAATTCATTATCTTGTTTAAGTGCTATTCCCCAGGAATCATATCCACGATATTCTAATTTTTTTAAACCTTTGACAGCAACTTCGTTTGCATTTCTAAATCCTTTATACCCTATTATTCCGCACATTTTTTGAAGAATTCTTCTATTTTCGGAATATCTTCTTTTGAACCGAGATCAAGCCAATAATCTTTTAGTTTTAGAACTTTAACTTTGTCTTTTTGAGCCAGAATTGTAATTGCATCAGTTAATTCAAGTTCTCCTCTTTCTGATAATTCTATTTTATCCAGAGCATCCCAGATTTCAGAAGTGAATTTGTATAAACCAATATTAATTAGATTTCCTACAAATTCTTTTGGTTTTTCTTTGATTTCAATTAATTTATCATCTTTTGTTATTAAAACACCATATTTTTCTGGATTATTGACTTCTTTTCCTACAACATAACAGAATTCATCTTGTTGTTTTACTGCTTTTAGATCTTTTATTGAGAATAAATTATCTCCTCCTAAAACTATGAAGTTTTCATTTTTGCAGAAATCTTTTGCCTGCATTACTGCATGGCCTGTTCCTTTTTGCTCTTTTTGTTCAATTAATTCTGCTTTGAAATTATATTTTTTAAGAAATTCTGGAAATTTTTCTTTTTTATATCCAACAATTATTCCAATATCATTAAATCCTGCTTTTTTTAAGTTTTCAAGAACATAATATAGAAAAGGTTTGCCATTTATTTCTACTAGGACTTTAGGGATAGATTCTGTTAAAGGAAGCATTCTTGTTCCTTTTCCTGCTGCCATTATAACTGCCTTCATATTACACCTTGGATTCACATTCTTTAAAAGCTTTTTCTCCTTTTTGCAGTAATTCATCTGCTTTTTGTTTTGATTTAGCGTCTGTTATTATTCTAAAAACCCCTGCTTCTGTTTTAGATGCTCTATACCAAATCCAGGAATTATCCTGCATTATTATTTTTAGGCCTCCTGTTTCATCTCCTGTTTTTCTTATTTCTTTTGATTTGTCTTTCCAATATTCTTCTAGTTTTTTTCTTAGTTGGATTGCTTGTTCAGCTGAACATTGCATTTTTGTTCTTGAATTGTAATATTTTGGAAATTCCTGTAAGATTTCTGTTATTTTCTTTTTTCTTTTTGCAATTAAAGCTAAGATTATTACTAATGTTAATATTCCGTCTCTGCATTTTGATGGTGGAAATATTCCACCAGAGCTAGAACCTTCTCCTCCGACAGGAGCATTTAATTCATCCATTTTGTCAACAACATTTATTTCTCCTACTTCAACTTCAATAACATTTGCATTGTATTTTTTTGCAATTTCTGTTACTAGGTTAGAGGTTGCATCATTAGTTACAACTATTTTATTTTCTCCTTTGTAATCTGACATAACTTCTTCTACTAATAATGCTAAGATATATTGGCCAGACAACATTCTACCTTGTTGTTTTGAGAATTCTGAATTGTTTGGTATAACTAATTCTACTCTATCACCATCACAGTCCCAGCCAGCTCCTAAATCAGCATTTAATTTTTTTATTTCATCTGCTAGATAAGATAGTGATTCTTGGTTTGGTTCAATTAGTCTATTGAATACTCCTAATTCCATATTCTTTTCTATGACATTAACATTTAATTTTTCAAGAAGAGGTTTGATTATTGTTGCTGCTGTTCCGCCATTTGGATCAACAATTATTTTAAGATTTGAATCTTTTATTTTATTTATTCTTTCCTGTCCAACTATATTTAGAACAAAATCAACATAAATCTCCTGGAGTTCTTTTTCTTTATTTTCTTCTTTTCCTTTTTCTTTTGGATTAGAGATTGGATTTTTGCTATTTTCTATCACTTCTTTTATTTCTTTTGGTTTTAACATGGATCCATTATTTCTCATGAATTTCCATCCATTGTATTCTGGTTCATTATGAGAAGCAGTAATCATAACTCCTCCGTTTGCTTTGAAGTGTCTGATGCCTTCTTGGATTGCAGGGGTTGTATTATAACCTGTATCAATAATATCAATTCCTTGTTCTAAAAATGTTTTTTTCATAAGTTCTTTTATTTTATTAGAAGATGATCTTGTATCTGAACCTATAACTATTTTATTTCCTGTTTTTTTGATAAAATTTGAATAAGAAACAACATAGTTTATTATAATGTCATCTGTTAAATCTTCTTTATACAGTCCACGAATTCCTGAAAAAGATTCTACAAGCATTATATGCCCCCTATAAGCAACAAGAAAAACTATTATATATAAGTATTACTGTTTCTTTTGTTATGAAAAAAGAAATAAGAATTAAGAAACTAGTTGCTTCGCAACTATTTTATCCTTCCCATTACTGCACAACTAACCGCGTGTCCCACCCCGACAGAGAAGGTGTTTATAGATGAAACAAGAGATTAGGATTTTGGGTGTTGATGATGCTCCTTTTGATAAGTTTAATGAGAAAGAGGTCTTGATTGTTGGGACTATTTTTAGAGGAGGAAGCTGGTTAGATGGGGTATTGTCAACAAAAGTAAGGGTTGATGGTAATAATTCTACAAAGAAGTTAATTGAGATGATTAATAAATGCAAATTTAAGCCACAGATTCAGTGTATTATTCTGGATGGGATTGCTTTTGGAGGGTTTAATATTGTTGATGTTGAAGAATTGAATAAAAAAACAAAGATTCCTATTATTATTGTGATAAGAAGAATGCCTGATTTTAATAAAATCAAGAAAACTTTGAAAAGGCTTGGAAAAGAAAGAAAATATAAGTTAATTGAAAAGGCTGGAGAGGTTTATAAGATTGGAAAGATTTATGTGCAGATAAATGGAATTGATTTAGAGGATGCAAGGGAGATTTTGAAGATAAGCTGCACTAGAAGTTTATTACCTGAGCCAATAAGAGCTGCACATTTAATTGGTGCTGGGATTACTTTAGGGGAAAGTAAAGGGAAGGCTTAATTGCTTCGCAATTAAACACTAAACCTCCCCAGTTCCTCACAACTAAATTGATGCGCCCGCCCCGACAATGATATTGATTCTGCACAACTAAATATATGAGTTTTCTCTTGTTTGATATGTTCTAAAACGAAAATATTTATAAAATAAATGCATTTTATCTGGATTATTAAGATTATGGGGGGATAAATATGGCTAAAAAAGCTAAAAAAGAAGAAGAGATGGAAGAAGAAAAAGAAGAGGAGATGGATGAAGACGATGAATCTGGCTTAGGTTTAGGTAAGATTGTTAAGGTTCTACTAGGGATTGTTTTAATAGTAGCAGGATTGTATAGCTACAAATGGTGGTGGCCAGAACTATTAGTTGTTGTAAAGGGATGCTTAGGAGCATTTGTTGCTTTAGTTGGACTAGTAGTTGTAATGATTGGATGGAGCGACTAAATATTTAGATATAGTAATATTTTTCTTTTTCTTTTTGTTCTCTATCTTTAACAGAACCTTGTTTATTGACTCTAGGTCTTTTTGATTCTGGATCTCGTCTAAATGTTATTGCTAAATCTTTTAAAAATATGTTCATGCCTTGCTCCATTTGGAATGGACCATTAGACTGCCCTTGTTTAGCTGGAATTCCTTCAAATACAAGAAGCCTTTGCGAGAGATAATCAATAAATAATAAATCATGGTCAACAACTAAGGCTGTTTTTCCACTTATTTCCATTAATTCACGAATTATTTTTGAGATTATTAACCTTTGCTCTACATCCAAGTAAGCAGAAGGCTCATCTAAAAGATAAAGATCTGCTTTTTTTGAAAGGCATAGTGCAATTGAAACTCTTTGAAGCTCTCCTCCTGAAAGTTCATTTAATTTTTTATCTAATAGAGGTTTAATATTTAATGGATTTATTATTTGATTTGTGTATTTTTGCAATGCTTCTTGAAGAACATTGACTACTAAATCATCTGAATCTGATTCTAAGTATTGAGGCTTGTAGCTTACTGTTATTTTTTCCTTTATCTTTCCTTTATCTGGTTTAATTACATTAGCCAGTATTTTTACAAAGGATGTTTTTCCTATTCCATTTTCTCCTAAAATTCCAACAACTTCATTTTTATAGACAGAGCCTTGCTTTGCTTTTAGATTGAATTTTCCTAATTTTTTTTCTATACTTTGCCAAGATGTTAACAGGTTTGTGCTTGTTTTTTTGACTAGAGCTCTTTTTTCAAATTTAATTGGATAGTTTCTGAAGCGCATATTTTCTTCTTTGAGATAACCTGAGAGATAAACATTAATAGCGGTTCTTGTTGTTCTTGGCTGCGAGACAATACCATAACACCCTTCTTTTCCATACATAATATGAATTAAATCTGTCATATAATCTAGAATAATTAAATCGTGCTCTACTACCATGACTGCTGTGTTTTCATCTGCAAGGGATTTAATGAATCTGCTGATTTTGATTCTTTGTTTTATATCAAGATAGGATGTTGGCTCGTCAAAGACATAGAAATTAGCTTTTTTTAAGACAGTTGCAGCTATGGCAACTCTTTGGAGTTCTCCTCCTGAGATATCTTTTATATTATTATCTAGAATATTTTCAATTTCTAATTGCTTTGCTATTTTGTCTAATTCATTTTTTTCATCTACTTTTTTTAATAATGCTTTTACTTTGCCTTTTTGAGTTTTTGGAATCAAATCAACTTGCTGCGGCTTATAGGCTATTTTTATTTCTCCTGTTTTTACTTTCTCGAAGAAAGCTTGTGCTTCTGTTCCTTTGAAGAAATCGATAAGTTGATCATAATTTGCTTTTTTTTCTCTTTGAAATTCTTTCGAATTTCTAAGAGATCCCAAAAATCCTTGATTTTTGATATCTTTTCGTAGGTTAGGCTTTAGAATACCTGCTAATATCTTTATTGCTGTTGATTTTCCTATTCCATTTATTCCTAAGATTCCTACGACTTTTCCAAAGATAGGAATTGGAAGACTGAAAAGCTGGAATTCATTTTTTCCGTATCTGTGAATGGGCTCTTGCTCCAGTTCTTCTGGCAGATTTATTATATGAATTGCTTCAGGAGCTGCATTTGCACAGATTCCACAGCCAATGCATAGAGATTCATCTATTAAAAGCTTGCTTGCTTCAAAATAAATGCATTCTTTTCCTGATCTGTTGACTGGACAAAGGCTTTGGATATGCTTTTTTTTATCCATATCCTTTAGCTTTGTATTGTCAACAACAGCTATTCTTTTTACCATAGTAGTATTATTTTAATAAGAAGTTTTAAATAGTTTTGGTTTTATTTTAGTATTATGGCAAAGTGCGAAATTTGCGGAAAGAGCATTGAGAAAACATTTTTAGGCAAGATTATTGGGACCTATATTAAGGATGAAAAAGGCAAAAGGCATTTGGTTTGTTTTGAGTGCCAGAAAAAGTTTTCTAAAAAAGACGAAATTTTAAAAGCAATTAAGTAATTCTATTTATTATGAAACAGACTTGGTTTGAGAGAGCAATATTCTTTAGCTGGTATTGTGGAATAAGGGATTGTGCTTATTGTTTTATGAGTACACAGCCTGATTCTAAAAAGGCTGTTAGAAGCAAGGAGAGTTTATTAGCTGAATTATTGCTATGCAAAAAATTGGGATGGAAGATTGGTTTTATTTCAGGAGGAATTGGAGCTTTTTCTCAGACAAAGTTTAAAGATTTATTGAAAGATATGTATAAGGTTAGCGGAGAGAAATTTTGGCTGAATATTGGGGCTTTGACAGCAGATGAGTTAAAGGAATATCTACCTTATACAAAAGGGGTTGTTGGAAGTATTGAGACAGTCAATGAAAGAATTCATGACAAGATTTGTCCTTCTAAGCCTATGGAACCATATTTTGAAATGTTTGAGGATGTTTCTAAGTTAGGATTAAAGAATGCGATGACTATTATTCTTGGTTTAGGTGAAACTATTAAGGATTTTGCAGAATTGAAGAATATTGTTGAGAAATATAATATAACTAAAGTACATTTTTATGGTTTGAATCCTCAAAAAGGAACTGTTTTTGAAAAGAGCGATCCACCAAGTGCTGAATATCAGGCTGAATGGATTAAAAAAACAAGAGAAGAATTTCCTAAAATTGATATTCAGTGTGGGATTTGGGTTGATAGAGTTGATAGAGTTGCTAAGTTATTAAAAGCAGGCGCTAATTCTATATCAAAATTTCCTATATTAAAGAAATTTGGAAGCAAAGAAGCAAAAGAGATTGAAAGACAAGCTAAATTAGCTGGACGAGAATTTAGAGGAACTTTAACAAAATTGCCGGAAATTGATTGGGATGGAGAAATTAGCAAATTAGATTTAGCAGAGGAATTAAAGGAAAAGATAAAAAATAAATTGAGATTATATTTGAAAAAGATGCAGAAGAATTATTTTTAAAAATCGAAAGTTTTAAATATAATTAAAAAATTAAGTTCTAAATCAAAAAAAAGAGAGTATTTAATCCGGGTGAAATGTATAGAGAAGTGGAATGTCAAGAGGACTTGAATTTGAGTCCAATGTTAAGTAAAGAAAATTTTTCTATTTCTAATCTCTTTGATGAAAACAAATCTAAAGCTTATGAAGATAATAAGGAAGTTGACCAGGGTCCTGAAGAATCTGATTTTTTGCTGAATTACTTTGACAAAGATTATAGAAGGATAGATCTTTGGGCTACACTACGCTTGCTTGGCAGGATAAATAAACCAGAAGATATTTTTGAAGATTCAGCTGAGAATATTGAATATAATAATGATTATCTTGAAGAGTCAAATCCAGAGAAAATTCCTTATATTCTTAGGGTTTTGGATCAGAATTTAGATGATGATAATTTTGATGACTTGGATAATGAATTATTGAAGAAGAAAGAAGATACTAAAGAAGATGATGAAGATGATCTATTTGATCTATTTCCAAGAGAAGAATTATCTGAAGAGGAAATTGAAGAAAGAGAACTTGAAGAAAAAATAGCTACTTGATTTCTAGAAAATTATTCATACCTTAATGCATCCACTGGTTTTAGTTTTGATGCTTGAAGTGAGGGCAATAAGCCAGAGCCTGCTCCAACTAGTAATGCAAATAATAAACATCCAATCACTAACCATGCTGGAAATGCAGGCCTAATCATTCCAAGCCCGTATAATGCAGCTATGTAACCTCCTAATCTTGCAATTAAATATCCTAGAATAATTCCAATACTTCCTCCAACCAATCCTAATATTCCAGATTCTGCTATAAATACAAGCAATATAAACTTATTTTTTGCACCTATTGCTTTCATTATTCCTATTTCTCTTGTTCTTTCTAATATTGATGTATACATTGTATTCATAATGTTTACTGCAGCTACAACTACTGAGATAAGAGCGATTAAAACTAATACTCCATTTAAAATACCAATTATATTAGTGAATGTTTCTAGAACATCTTCAAATGTCTGTATTGTGAAATCTTCTTCTCCTTTTTTTTGTCCACGGCGTTTTCTAAATCTTTCCTCTATTTTTTCAGCTAAATCTCCAGGATCTTGACCAGGAGCTGCTCTTATGTAAACATATTCATATTCGTCTGTATCAAATATTTCCTTAAACCCTTCCTGGGAGATATACATTTGGGCATCATCAGTAGGGCTTCCTATCTCTTCATATATTCCAATTATTTCAACTTCAACATAATTGACTTCTACTTTATCCCCAATATTAACTCTTTTTTTGAATAATCTATCCGGAACAGTGTAACTATAACCTGCTGTTGCTTTTAGAGTATCTCCTT
>JAHWIT010000058.1 GCA_019322455.1 Candidatus Woesearchaeota archaeon | reverse complement strand
TTATCGATTATTCTGAATTGTTAAAATTTGATCCTGCATTAGGAGAAGAACTATTAGATAACCCTGAAGAGTTAATTAAAGCAGGAGAGCTTGCCCTGCATGAATTTGACCTGCCCAAAAATATGAAGAATTTTAAGATTAGATTTACAAATCTTCCTGAAGGTCAAAAAATTCTTATTAGAAACATAAGAAGCAGCCATATTGGCAAATTACTTGTGATGGAGGGCGTTGTTAGACAGAAAAGTGATGTAAGACCCCAGGTTACTACTGCAAAATTTGAGTGTCCTAGCTGCGGCAATATAATTAATGTTCTTCAATTAGATAGTAGTTTTAAAGAGCCAACAAGATGTGGCTGTGGAAGAAAAGGAAAATTCCATTTATTGAGTAAAGAACTTGTTGATGCACAAGGTATAGTTTTAGAAGAAGCTCCTGAAAACCTAGAAGGAGGAGAACAACCAAAAAGAATGAATGTTTTGCTAAAAGATGATCTCGTTAGTCCAATGAGTGAAAAAAGAACAAATCCAGGAAGCAAGATTATTGTTGTGGGTCAAGTAAAAGAAGTTCCTATAATAACAAGGCAAGGAACAAAAAGCACAAGATTTGACTTAATGATAGAAGCAAATTATGTAGAAGGCACAGAAGAAAGTTTCCATGAAATTGAGATAACAGAAGAAGAAGAAAAACAAATAAAAGAACTTGCTAGCCATCCTCAGATATATCAAAAATTAATTAATTCTCTAGCGCCTTCAATTTGGGGATATGAAAAAGTAAAAGAAGCATTAATCCTACAATTAATGAGTGGAGTCCATAAAGAAAGAACAGATGGAGCCCAATCAAGAGGAGATATGCATATTCTTCTTGTAGGAGATCCTGGAGCAGGAAAAAGCGCTTTACTAAAAAGAATAAGCCTCATAGCTCCAAAAGGCCGTTACGTATCAGGAAAAGGCGTTTCAGCAGCAGGCTTAACAGCATCTGTCGTGAAAGATGAGTTCTTAAGAGGTTGGAGCCTAGAAGCAGGAGCAATGGTTTTATCTTCTAATGGAGTTTGTTGTATAGATGAAATGGATAAAATGAGTGTTGAAGATAGGTCAGCAATGCATGAAGCACTGGAAAATCAAACAGTAAGTATTAGCAAAGCAAACATTCAAGCTACATTAATAGCAAAAACAACTGTTCTTGCAGCAGCTAACCCAAAATTCGGAAGATTTGATCCATATGATATTATAGCAAAACAAATCGACCTTCCGCCTGCATTAATAAACAGATTTGACTTAATTTTTCCAATAAAAGATTTGCCAGACGCTGTAAAAGATGAAAAATTAGCATCACATATATTAAACTTACATCAAACTCCTAATACCGAAGAGCCAGAAATACCTACAGATTTATTAAGAAAATATATTGCTTATGCAAAACAAAAAATCACTCCAGTATTAAGTGATTCAGCCCTAGAGGAAATAAAAAAATTCTATGTTGAAATGAGAAACAAAGAAGTGGCTGAAGAAGGTGCTGCAAGAGCAATCCCAATCTCACCAAGACAACTAGAAGCATTAGTAAGAATGGCAGAAGCCTATGCTAAAATAAAACTTAGTGATAAAGTAACAAAAAAAGAAGCAAAACTTGCAATCGACTTGCTGCAATACTGCTTAGGCCAGGTTGGTTTAGATCCTGAAACAGGCAAGATTGATATTGACAGAATTGCTACAGGCATATCCTCTTCTCAAAGAAGTAAAATCCTCATTGTAAAAGAGATTATTGAAGAGTTAGAAAATAGAATTGGGAAAACAATCCCAATAGATGATTTAGTCAAAGAAGCAGTTGCTCAAGGAATAAGTGAAGGAGATATTGATGATGCACTAGAAAAACTAAAACGTTCAGGAGATCTATTTGAGCCAAAAAGAGGATTTATATCTCGCATCTAATAATCCCAAAAAATATATAAATTATACAATTATTTGTTTTTCTGGGGGTATTTTATTCTAATAACATGCCAGAAGATAAACCTAATCAAAAAAGACAATTAGCGCATAAAGCTAGAATTAAAGAATTAATTAATGGAAAATATGTAAAAGAAGAAGGTTGGCAGCCAAATTATATTATCACAAACAATAAAAAACAAATTAGTAGAGTCAATTTAATTGCAACCATTGTTTCAATTCCTATCGAACAAGATAGGAATTATCAATCAATTACCTTAGACGATGGAACAGGAAGAATTTCTGTAAGATCATTTGAACAAAATAAAATCTTCGATAATATCCAAATTGGAGACGTTATTCTGCTAATTGGAAGACCAAGAGAATATGGTAATGAAATATATCTTTTACCAGAAATCCTTAAAAAAATTCAAGATAAAGCATGGATTAAAGTAAGAGAAATAGAGCTAAGAAATAAAAAAAATATGATCCAAGAAGACAAAGAAAAAAAAGAAGTTGTTGAAGAAAAAAAAGAAGAGATAGTAGAAGATATCCAAGAATCAACTGCAGATAAAGTAATAAATATCATTAAAGAAAATGATAAAGGAGAGGGTGTTGATTTTGAAGAAATATTAAAACAAATAAATGATGAAAAAACAATTAATGAACTTCTAAAAAAAGGAGAATTATTTGAGGTCAGACCAGGAAGATTAAAAGTTCTAGAATAAAGCAGGAGTTATATAAACCTCTATAAATGCAGCTACTATTAAGATAATGATTGATATAATAATTAAATTAGAAGAATCTAAAATAATCTTTTCAAAATTCCTTGTGCTAAAACTTTCTCTAATTACTGCTACTGAGATTATACCTCCAGCTATGCCTCCAATAAAATAAGCAGCTATCTCTGGTATGCCATGAACAAAATATTTCAATAAACCTATTGAGATAATCTTAAAATAAGCAGCATACTTAAATAATCCAAGCTGTGTTGTTAAAGAGGTTATATTAGTTCTAATATAATTGCCTATAGCTGTTGCAATAACAGAAGCATTCCATGTTAAAATAAATATTGCTCCAGCTCCATAAAGAAAAGAAAACAATATACAAAAAATCAAAACCTTCAAATTATTTAAAAGAATTATTGTAAATGTATTAATATTAGAAAATCCTCCTGTTGCAATCCTAGTAGATATGCTCTGTATTGTTAATGTCTGTGAATGAAAGGAATTCTGTATCCATGAAGATGGCAACACAACATACCATAAAACAAACGCAGCTACAATTCCTAAAAACAAAAACAAAAGAAAAATTAAGATCCTTCCATGTTGTTTTAATATTTCCTTTTCCTCATCTAAAATTACTTCCTTTTCTTCTTCTGCATGAAATGTGTTGTAAAGCAGAGGAATACATGCCATTACAGTCAAAAAAACCATTATTAAGCTTGCATACTCTCTAAAAATCCAGTTTCCTAAAAATAATCCTGCTGTAGCATAAAGTGCACCAATTAAAAATAAGTACAAAGGCTTATCTTGCGCTTTAAAAGGATTAGTTAGGGATTCTAAGACCATTTAATTTTTCTTAGTTTGCAGATTTATAAATCTTTTGTTAACTAAATGTGAATATTTAAATATAAATGATTTTTCTTTTCTATTATGGAGTATGAAAAACTATTAAAAAAAGCCAGAAAAGAATTACCAGAATCTGTTTTAAAGACAGAAAGATTTGAAATCCCAAAAGTAAAAGGCCATATTGAAGGAAATAAAACAATAATCAGTAATTTTGAGCAGATTGCTGACATACTTGGAAGGCCTGTTGAGCATCTATTAAAATACGTTCTAAGAGAATTAGCAACACCAGGAGAAATGAGAAAAGGCGCTTTAATAATTGGAAGAAAAGTAAGTGCTTCAAGTGTAAATGAAAAAATCCAAAATTATGCTAACAATTTTGTTTTATGCTCAGAATGTAAAAAACCAGACACAAAACTAATGAAAGAAAATAGAGTTACATTCATAAAATGTCTTGCCTGTGGTGCAAAGCATCCAGTCAAAGCTAAGATATAGAATGTTATCAAAAAAACACAAAACAAGAGATGGAAAACTTATTCTTGCTGTTTGTGATTCTGAATTAATTGGAAAAAAATTCACACAAGGAAAACTGCAGATAGATTTAACAACAGACTTCTACAAAGGAGAGGAAAAATCAGAATCTGAAATCCTTCTAATATTCCAACAAGCCTATATCTTAAATTTAGTTGGAGAGAAAACAGTAAAACTAGCACTAAAACAAAAACTAATTGATGAAACTCATATTCTCAAAATACAAGGAATTCCTCATGCACAATGTGTAATTGTCAGAGAAGAATAAAATACTTAATTATCACCAATACCATAAATAATCTTATATCTTCCATCTGCCTGTTTTACAAACTCAACAACTGAACGAGTAAACCAATCTCCAGCGCATTCAATACCAACAGCCTTTCCTTGATAAAACCTCAATGTAGGAACATAACTATGCTGTTTAAGTGATTTCATAATCTCTCCTTTAGAATGTAATGTGTCCTTTCCAAGTTCCTCAATTAAAATATCTCCAAGACTCATTTTAATCATATTAAGTTAAAGTTTTTTATAAAGTTGTTGGAATTACCCAAACCAAGCCCCTAACCCAGTCTGTTTTTCTTTCTCTTTGCCAAAAACATCCTCAATTCTTCTCTGTAATAACTCCAAACTCTGTTTCAAATAAGCAGGAACATTATATTTCTTAGCTAAACTTATAGAAGGCTCTAAATACTTAACAACAGAACCCTCTGCTATTGTAAATATTATTCTTCCACCACATTTAGCACATTTGCCAATAAGAGGAGGCCTTCTAAACTTTTCATTACATTTAACACATCTAAACTGCTGCATTGAAAACTTACGCAAATTTCCTTTTGTATCTCTGATAAAATGCTTTTCAATTACCAGCCGAGCAACATCTGATGTATCAACTGCTCTTATTCTCTCAGCAATCTCCATCTGTCCTTTTAATTTATCCTCCATAGAAGGCAATGTCTTGTAAGCAGAACATCTAACCCCCATATTGATATTTGAGATATCATGAGTAAAACCATGTTTTTCATATTGTTTTGGTTTAGCAAGAAAATCTCCTACTTTATCAATCTCAACATCCCATGGATTTTTGTATTCTAAACAAGCATTGTAAAACTCAAGAGGATATCTCCAGCTAATATCCATATCAAATATCATATCATCTACTTCAGAAGGAATTAAATGAGAAGTCATAACCAAAGGAGCATCTTGAGTGCTTCCTTTATGTGCAGGCAAATACCGCATTGAAAAATTCAAAAAAGCATCCATAAGCAGCATAACACATGCCTCATCACCATCACAATTTTTAACTAAAAAATCATTGCAAATAAAATTATGATTTCCTTCAACATTTAAACAATAAGTCTTCTGTTTTGAATGCTTAATATCAATAATCTTAGGATAAGCAAACTGATTATCAAACTCTATTTTATTATATTTAGGTTTTATCTTTCGCAAAATCTTATCTAAAATCTCCTGTTTTCTTTTCAATTTAAATCCTATTAAAGAATTAAATTTCAAAACAAATTTGCTTGATATCTTTAATTTTGTAATCTCAAATTCAGGTATCCTCCTTCCTTTCTCCAAATAAAACCCTCTTACTTTTGGACCTGGCTGCTTTTTATACGTTCTAGATGAAATATATATCCCAAATCTGCTGAAAATAAATCTTAAATTATCTATAAGATCCTGACTGACAGTATCAAAAGTTACTCTTAACTCTCCTTCTGAAACTGAACCATCTCCATCCAAATATCCCTTTAATATGCTAGCTAGTTTTTCCTTTTTTAGATCTAAGAAGAAATCAATATTCTTCTCATAAGCCTTTCCTCCTAATTTAAAATAATCAACAAACAACTCATAAACTATTCTGCTGGAAAATGTAACATGATCTATATGATTTTCTGAAGGGCTTAAATTAAAATATTTTTTCATAATCCTAATAATATCATCTCTAATCTCTTTCTCTGTAACAGCAATTGAAATTTGATAATATCCCTTTCCAGTTTCTTTTTTACGTGCAAAACCTTCAGCAACATAAAGCCCCAATAAATAAAAAAAATCATTCTCTAATATTATCTCTGACTTAATTGAAATCTTATCTCTATTAAATCCAATCTCATTAGGTTTTATTTTTAATCTCAAAAACAAACCTGCAGGAAAACTATCTCTTAATAGATAATTATCTAACTCCCTCTTTTTTAGATTATAAACTTCTCTAAATTTCTTCCTGCCTCCTGCTTCTCTAACTAAATTATTAACCTCTTTTACCACATTTCTAACCATTAATCCTTTACTTTCTTTTAAAATATCAAACAAATTCAATATAGAAACGTCCTTCTCCATAATATCAAATTTATAAGGAATCATTAACTGGTCTCCTTTTTCTAATTGAATAGCTTTCTTCTTAAGTAGGCCTTTAACAAAAACTTCATGATTTAAAGTCAATTTTAATACTCTCCCATCCTCTAAAATCAATTCAGCAATCTCAGTAGGAGTATGAATAGAAACCTCATTTATCCTTGATAATTCCAATTTTTTATTCAATGAATAAGTATAATAATTATCTATCTCTTTAACCAAAGTTCCATAATTATCTGCTTTTTTGTATGGATTAAACTCTTCCACAAATTTTCCAATCTCTACTTGAGAAACCCTCTTCTGCTTTTTATCATAAACAACTATTTTGCTGTCATAAACAAAACAATCACGTCTTGTAGCAGCATGAACCAAAGGATGAGCTAAAAATCCTTGTGTTTGTGAAAAACCAATAATTCGAGTGGCTATTGCAGCTGATGTATGCGGTGCTAAAGCCAAGCATATATGTCCTATTAAATCATCAACACTTTCCAAATTATAAAAAGGTTTTAATCCATACAGCTTAACTAATAATTCATCACAAAACTGAGCAACTTTAAATAGAATCTTGTCTGCTCCTTTTTCAGGAGAATCCATACAAGCAGAAAGAATTATATCTTGAGGTTTTATTTCCAAAACTTGCTCTTTATTCTCAAGAGGCTTATTATGAATATCTTTAATATAACCAAGCTCTTTTAATTTCTCCACAGAAGTATTAATCTCCTTTGGTTTAAAGTGAGTTATAGGCATTTGAGTCATATCATATCTTATTGTACCATCCTTATTCACATATAAATCATATTTTGATCTCAAAACACCTTTAATCAAATGTTCTGGAATATGATCCTTATTAGAAGTTCCTCTAACTCCTTTTATCAAATCAGGAAATGTCTTTGTTCCTAACTTTTTCAAAATACAATCAAAATAATATTTTATATCAATATCCCTTGTATTAAATGACTTCACATTTCCATGTTTAGGACAAACATTTTTCTCAACAACTCCACAAACATTGCATTCAAACAATTGTCTTGTTTTTTTATCACATTTTTCACAAACTGAAAATATTGTTTTCTTGTTGCATTCATCGCAGTAATATATTGGAAAATCAGCCCTTACAATACCAGATTCAAATGCTTCTTGAAATGATCGCATTCTTCCTCCTTCCTTGCCGACAGGAAACAATACCTGCGGGCTTCCAGTTAACTTACGTAGCTTAGCCTTTTCAGGCCTACCCATCCTTGCTCCAATAAATATCCCACTTTTATCTCTTATCTTAACTAAAGAAATCAAATTAATTATATCCAAAACATTTTTCTTTTCTTCAATCTCAGAATTAATCTTTTTTTCATAAAATCCTAATTGTATAGCAAGAGCCATTGCAGCTTGTTTTTCTATAACAGCAAATTCTTTATTAACAACTAAATGAGATATCCCAATTAACTCCAAAACTCTTTTCCCTTCCTCCTTTAATGGAATAATTATCTTCTTTATCTCATTGCCTTCTTTTTTTATTGTAGCTGTTTTAATCATTTCAACTAAAGAAATCAATTGATTAAAATTAATCAGCTTCCAATGATAAGTATAATAAGGATGAAAAGGAATCCCCAGCTTCTGAGATATAATAAAAGCTCCTTCTGCAGATATCTTTGTTTTCATAGGATTATTAACTAAAAGCTCTAGCTCAGAAACAGGAATCTCAACTAATTCAGAAAGTTTATCTAAATCCAAACTTCCAAACATATCTACAGTTGCCTTTTCCAATTCCTGTACCCACCACTCTTCACAATATCCAGGAGGAACAAGAATATGTGCTCTATTCAAAAAATCCCCATAATTAAAAAGAATATCTCCTAAAAATAATATTTCTTCAATATTATCTTCATTTAATTCCTTTTCTGAATCTATCCTTAAAACAGAACCATCAACCAATCTGACTATAGGACCTTCTATTGTATCACAAGGACTTACAACACAACCTTTACCAGGCCTCTCAACCTTAAGCTGGGTTCCTGTAGCAATATAATTATTTAACACCTTCATAGTAACTGGATGTATTGAAGCTGCACTATATCCCGAAGTTCTACTCCTTCCATATCTTAATCTAAAACCTCCTGCTGCCAATGGATGTGTTAAAACAGGCCTTCCAGCAACAAGATCTTTTATAAAAGTAAAATCAGGTTTTATTTTCTCTTCTTCCTTATCTTCTTTCTTGCTTACCTCTCCTTTTGCTTTAATCTTCTTCTGTAAGCTAATAAAGTCCCCTAAAAAATCCCACTGTTCCATCTCAAAATCATGTCCCCATTTAGACAGCTGCTTCCATAACTTAGGTGCTTTCTGTGCAATTCCTTCTCCCATTACTAAACAAACACCATTTCTCAAATTATTTGTTTCAACTCTATCTAAATCCTTATAATTACTGACCTCCACTTTCTCAGAAGGATCTCCTGTTATTTGTACAGGAATGTTTTTAGCTAAAAACTCTATCTCTTCTTCGCTAGGCAAATACTGCAAATTAGTAACCCTTTCATGAAAATCATATAATTCAGTAACATATCTCTTAATCTCTTTCTTTGTAGGATCATATGGTGCATAATCCATCTTCTTTCTTACATAATCTGCAATCAAAACAGAAACACTAGCTCCAGTACCTCCAGCTGATCTAATTGGCCCTGAAAAATATAATTTAAAATATTCCTTTCCATCCTTTGTTCTTTCAATACTTAAATGACTAAAACCTTCTAAAGGAGAAGCTACTGTTCCTAATGTATGATAAGCAAATCCTACTCTAATTCCAACTTCCATTGCTTCCTTTTTATCCTTAAATTTGCAATACCTTTCTTGTGCAATCTCCAAAGCAATTATAAGAGAAATTCTCCAATCCAAAACACCATACTTCTTCTCTAATTCATTAATCCTCTTTGGAACAGATGTATTAACAATTTGTGGTGCAACAGCACTTATTAAACCAGTAACCCTTTCAGCCATATTCTTAGCTAAAGGTATATCTATCTTTTCCTCTGGGTCATATCCTTTTTTTCTTGCTTTAGTTGCTATTCCATGAACCTCTTCAATCTTACTATCTATCTCTTCAAAATAATTTTCTATC
>JAHWIT010000010.1 GCA_019322455.1 Candidatus Woesearchaeota archaeon | reverse complement strand
TGCTAACTCAAAACTTGCGTTTTGCCTCACACCTCTGAATTTTCTCACCTCACTCCACGGCTGTTACGTGTGGGAGAAAATTCGAGGTCGGGGTATATAATAAACATTATACGCAATTGAAAAAGGGCAAATTAATTGATTGGGCAAGAATTTATTTTGATAGATCTTTCAGCTTCTTAACAAGCTCA
The DNA here is from genome assembly GCA_019322455.1 of Candidatus Woesearchaeota archaeon. GTDB lineage: Archaea > Nanobdellota > Nanobdellia > Woesearchaeales > WJKL01 > JAHWIB01. Next base: position 10,787 of record JAHWIT010000010.1, on the reverse strand, counting down.
TCAAAAACTACCTTTTTCTTTTCTTTGGATAAGGAGAATAGAGTTTTCTCAATCATTTCTTTAGAAATTGTAAATATATAATTTAATTTTATAATACTATCCTTTACTGCTCCTTCCTTTTTTGTTAATGAGATTCCTTTCATCTCCAAATTACTTGTTATCCCAGCTACAACAATGTTATCATACTCTTCAAACAACACTAAAGCAGGTCTTTTCTTAATTTCAAAGGTATCTGTAAATTGGACTTTAGTTAAAACTACATCTCCTGCTTTAAGCATGCTCAAAAACCTCCGATTTTTGGCATGTTAAAAATCTTGAAAAGATTTTAAACATTTTCCCAATCCTCATCTTCTTTACTGCCCCATAATTCTTTCATTTTGGCTTGCTGTATTTTATGAAGAAATTCGTCATACTGATTTCTTTTTCTCATGCTTTTGAATACCTGAACCATATGTTTAATTAATTCATTATATGTCTGTCTAGGATATTCTCTTATTGCTTTTAAAGCATTTACAATAGATTTATCGAGTTGAATTGTTGTAGCGCTTGTCATTATATATCACCTATAGTTAATATATAATAACTTATATATAAATCTTTCTATATTTGGAATAAATTCTTGCCCCTTATTTTGTCAATTAATAGAACTTCGTTCTTAATTTAAATTTGCCCTTTTTCAACTCAAAATTTCCTTCGGAAATTTTGCCCTCCAGCGCTATGTTGATAAGGATTATTTAGAGAAATTAAGAGAAGCTGTGCAGTCTCATCATGGTAGTTAAAATTCCCGAATCTTTTTATACTTCTTAACCTTATATTTTATTCATGGGAGTTTTGAAGGTATTTTTACTTATTATAGTGTTTTTGCTAGTTATTAATGTTTCTACAGCCTCTACTCTTGAATCATATAATGTCAATTACAACATTGTTGATAATAAGGTTTTAGTGCAGAATGTTCTTATTTCTTCTAATGAAGGAGATATAATACTACCTATTCCTAATGATGCAGAAACAATAGAGCTTTATTTGAATGACATAAAGGTAGATCCAGTAATAAAAGATGATTCAATTATATTGAATTTGAGTGTAGCTGATCAGGCAAAATTAAGTTATATTACAAGAGAATTTATTGATAAATCTAATTTTTTATTGAATTTGCCAATTGGATATGATACAAATTTTATTGAAATAACTTTAGTGCTTCCAGAAGAAGCTGTTTTAAAGAAACCAATTAGTGATACAACTGGTTCAATATATCCAAAACCAGATAAAGCAACAACAGATGGAAGAAGCCTTATTTTTGCTTGGGAAAGAGCAAATATAGAAGCAGGAAATGAAATTTCAATATTTGCATTGTATAAAACAAGAATAAATTATAACCCAATAATTGTAGCTGCTTTTATTGGGTTTGTTGTTTTGGGTTTATTAGGTTATATTCTTTATAAGATCTTGTTTAAAGATGTTGAAAAAGGAACTAAAAAAGACAGTTTAGAAGAGCATTTAAAAGAAGAAGAGCAGCAGATTGCAAGAATACTTAAGCAAAGAGAAGGACAATGCGAGCAAGGAACTTTAAGGGTTATTACTGGTTTTTCTAAAGCTCATCTTTCAAGGCTTCTTATGGAATTAGAATCAAGAAGAATCATTTATAAGGAAAAAAGAGGCAAAAAAAACCTTATTTTTTTAAAATAAAGCTTATGGAACATAGAAGAACAATAAGAGGAATAATATATTCTTTATAAACAATTTAAAAAAACTGTTCCGTAAATAAGTTATAAGTATTTTCTTCACTTTATACCTTAATATGACAAAATATACTGATTTAGAATTTCCTGAAACTGGGGTTAGTGCATTTGATTTTACAAGAGATGTATTAGGCTATTTAGTCAATCAAACTAATGGATTAATAATTACTAATCTTAAATCTGAGCAGAAACAAATGGAAGAAAAACTTGCAGGAGAGGTATTATATAAGCCAAGTTTGCTTATTGAGAAAGGAACACTATTAGAATTTGCTCCAACTAAAATGTATAATGGTGAATGGAAAGAGTTGACAGGAATAGTTATGCCTTTGTATAGAGTAGGTAAGGAGAAAGGAAACAAGTGGGAATTAGAAGCATGGTTTGAAGATGAATGGATGGCTATGAATTATAAAAATTTAAAAGGAAGTCTTGATTCACCAATGCAGATTGCAGAGATAATTCCTGCTTTACAAAGATTATCTGCTAATGACTTAGAATCTGTTTTAATTCATATTTCTGTTAAAAGATATGCTAGAATAGAAGGCAGAGAGAAGCTTGTAGAAGAATATAGCAAACAACTTTTAGATATGTTTGACAAATATCATAAAGTTCAAAAGGTAGAATATGACTCAAAACAATTAGACAAAGAAGCTATTGCAAAAGATGGTCATGATAGTAAAATTATTAATGAATTATTTCATAAAAAGGAAGAAGATAGTTATGATCTTTTAGCTCATGTTCCTGTTGTTGACCAACATGAAGAATTAATGAAAGTTCAAGAACAAAAAAGAATTCAGGAGGAAGCAAAAAAAAGACATCAAGAATCTACTAGGATATATAAAAATAATACAAGAAGAGTCAAATTTGAATAAAATGCAAAACAAAATAATATTATATGAACCAATTGAATTAGAAAAAGAGATTGAATCTGAAGAATTGGATATGTTTCAAGATTTAAAAAATGATAAGTCAATAAAGAATCTTGAGGTTTATGTTAGTTTTGTTGAAGAATAATATTCATATTAAAATATGAAGGAGGCAAAAAAAATGAAAAAAACAATAGCATTGTTTTTGGCTATGCTGATGGTATTTTCAATACCGCTTGCATTTGCTGAAAATGAGACAACTGAGGAACCTGAAGAAGACACAGATTCTGCTGTGACAGTTATTCCAGCTGATGAAGAACCAGCTGATGAAGAACCTGTAGATGAAGAACCAGCTGAAGAAGAGGAAGAAACTGAAGACGAAGAAGAAACTGAAGAAGTAGAGGAAGAGGAGGAAGTAGAAGAAACAGAAGATGAAGAAGAGACTGAGGAAGAAGTTGAAGAAGAAACTGATGAGGGTGTAAATGAAACAGAAGAAGAAACTGAAGAAGAGGAAGAAACAATAGAAGTGCCTGAAGAAGTAACAGAAGAAGCTGGAGTTACACCAGACAGTATTCTTTGGCCATTTGAAAGAATAATAGAGAAGATAGATATGAAACTAACATTAGGCAAGAGTGCAAAGGCTAAGAAAGGATTAGCTCATGCAAGAGAACGACTAATGGAAGTTCAGGCTATGATTGCTGCAAAGAGAATGGGTGCAGCTGTAGAGGCGCAAGAAGAATACGATGAGATAATGGAAGAGGTTGAAGAGAATGTAGAGGAATTAGGAGATGGAGATGAGATAGAAGAGCTTGAAGATGAAGTTGAGATAGAACAAGCAATAGCTGAGAATGAAGAACTTGTTGAACAGGTAAGCAACCTTAAACTTAAGTTTAAAGGACTTACACCTGAGCAAGAGGCTCAAGTTAATGAAATTGTTAGCAGCTTAGGAGATTCAACTTCAAAAGCTGAAGTACAGGTTAAAGTAAAGAAAAACAAGACAAAGATAAAGATAAAGGCAAAAGAAGGCCTTACAGACGAAGAAGTTGAAAACATAGCAAGCCAGATTGAATCAGCTGTATCTGCTGGTAAAAAGGCACATATTGTGTTGCCAGGCAGAGGAAAAGGCAAGGGAAAGAAAGGAACTGTTGAAGCAGATGAAGTAGAAGAAGCTGAGGAAGAGGAAGAAGAAGACGAAACTGAAGAAGACGAAGTAGACGAAGTAGATGAAGATGAGGAAGACGAAGAAGATAAAGGCAAGGGAAAATCAAATAAAGACAAAGGCAATAAAGGAAAAGGAAATAGTAAAAACAATGATGAAGAAGAGGAAGAAGAACCTGAAGAATAAATAAATTTTTTTTCTTTTTTTTCTTTTTATATTAAAATATTAATTCTATATCATTATTATTAAATATAGATTATGTTTTTCCTCTATAAAAACCACAAACATACTCACTACGTTCGTAGCTTGTGGTTTTTACCTCTAAATTATCCTCAAACCTTAGATAATGTCTCTCCCTCAATAAAAACCACAAATTTTATAAATACACCAAAAATTCCATAGGTAATCACAATACTATTATGAGAGGAGGGAAATAATATGGCTGAAAAAACACATATAAATATTGTATTTGTAGGACATGTAGATCATGGCAAGTCCACTACTGTAGGTAGATTGCTATTTGATTCTGGTACAATAGATGAGGCTACAATGCGAAAATTAAAAGAAAAAGCTCAAGAATTAGGTAAAGCTGGTTTTGAGTTTGCGTTTGTTATGGACAATCTAAAAGAGGAAAGAGAAAGAGGAGTTACAATTGATCTAGCTCATAAGAAATTCGAGACAGACAAATATTATTTTACTATAATTGATGCACCAGGACACAAAGACTTTGTTAAGAATATGATTACAGGAGCTTCACAAGCAGATGTTGGAGTGTTAGTTGTAGCTGCTTCTGAAGGAGTTATGGCTCAGACAAAAGAGCATGTTTTCCTGTCAAAGACATTAGGTGTTAACCAACTAATTGTTGCAGTAAATAAGATGGATGCTGTGAAGTATGATGAAGGCAAATTTAAATCTGTTAAAGAGAATGTATCTGCTTTATTGAAAACAGTGGGTTATAATCCCGCAGAGATAAAGTTTGTTCCATTGGCAGCTTTAGTTGGAGATAATGTTGTAAAGAAATCAGAGAATATGGCTTGGTATAAGGATGAGACTTTATTAGAAGCAATGGATTCATTGAAGGAGCCTGAGAAACCAACAGATCTTCCTTTAAGACTTCCAATACAAGATGTGTATAATATTACTGGAATTGGAGTTGTTCCAGTTGGAAGAATTGAAACAGGAGTTATGAAGGTTGGTGACAAGATTACAGTAGTTCCAGGAAGAGAGGGTAAAGGAGTTTCAGGAGAAGTTAAAACAATAGAGATGCATCATGAGCAGATGCAGAAAGCAGAGCCTGGAGATAATGTAGGATTTAATGTTCGAGGAATTGGAAAGAAAGATATTGCAAGAGGAGATGTTTTAGGACCTAGCAATAATGTTCCTAGAGTAGCAGAAGAATTTACTGCTCAAATGGTTGTTTTAAACCATCCAACTGTTGTAACAGTAGGATATACACCAGTTTTCCATATCCATACAGCACAAGTAGCGTGTCAAATTACAGCTATTGAAAAGAAATTAAACCCAGCAACAGGAGAGGTTTTAGCTGAGAATCCAGACTTTATTAAGAATGGAGATGCAGCTATTGTTAAGGTTAAACCAATGCAGCCGTTATGCATTGAAAAGCAGGCAGAGAGTCCTCAAATGGCAAGATTTGCTATTAGGGATTCTGGAGCAACTGTTGCTGCTGGTATGTGCATAGACATGAAAGAAAAGAAATTAGGCTAAATTTTTATTTATTTTTATGCATGGTGAACTGGGTTTATCGTGTTGTAGTTTACTTCGGTTGAGATTAGTAATGCAAAAACATTAGAGGTTTTTAAGTATGCCACAAAAAGCAAGAATAAAATTAGCAAGTACAGACATAAACAAGATTAACCAAGTATGTGATTATATTAAAAGTATTGCCACTAAAACTGGAGTAGACATGAGAGGGCCTATACCTCTTCCTACAAAGAGATTAAAGGTAACTACTAGGAAATGCCCTTGCGGTAATGGTACAGCAACATGGGAAAGGTATGAGATGAGGGTTCATAAACGTCTTGTTGATTTAGGCATAGATGAAAGGGCTTTAAGGCTTGTTATGAGAGTTCCTATTCCTAAAGGTTTAAATATTGAGATTGAGATGATTGATTAAGAGTGTGATGATATTTCGTGAATAATTCTGTTGAGGATGAACCACCACTTTTAGAGAAATTAGCTAATTCTCTTAATAATTTGAAAGCTGTGAATCCGTTTGTAGTTATTGAACCAAATAGATATGATGAAAGTGTTACTGTTGGTCTTTTGTTGAAAGACAGGATAACTCGTGATTTAAAGGTTCATCAGGTTTTTAGAATATATGATCCTGAGGAGCCTGTTTCTGAAAGAAACGTAGCTGATAATAGAAGATTCATAGCTAGTGATATGAAACATCCAAGATGTTACAGACAAATAAGAGAATTTCTTGAATATTTAGGATATAAGAATTTTCATAATTCTTATTTAGATTATTGCGAGAAAAGATTTAGAAAAACTTCTGAATAAATTATTTTAAAATCAAAAACTCTCTTTTTCACAATTAACAGATAGTCGAGTTTTTGATTAGTTTTAGTCGCGCTTTTTCGCAATCAGTTGTGCAGTGAGCGAAAAAGCGCGGATTAACTGAGGCTCCAATATTTTTCCTTCTTTTTAGTTGTGTTAGAAAAATGTTGGAGTTAAATACAAAACTTTTATAAACAAATATTTTAATTTAATTTATATGCCGACGTGGCACAATCTGGTACTGCGCAGACCAAATGGGCGTAAGACTGGAATAATTATTGGATTCCAACCAGATTAGAGATCCTGTTTCCGAAAGGATATCCCGGTTCAAATTAGAAGTTAAGAAGTTATCTTCAATGAAAGTCCGGGCGTCGGCGTTTTAAATCAAGCAAATTTAAATACTTCTAAACTATATACTTTTATATGCAAAAATTAAATGAGGATTATTTGTTTTGTATTGTTGATCAAGTTAGAGATGGAAAGATTGTTTCATATACTGCATTAGCTAAGAAATTGCCTTCTGATATTTCTGAACAGAAAATTGAAGATATTATTGAGAAACTTGAAGAGCAAGGTATGCATTTAAGTTTTCTTGAGCCTGAGCATGAGTTTGCACCTAAAGTTAAAAAGAAAAGGATTGAAGATTATACTGGACCAGATTTAATCAGGCAATATTTTATTGAGATGTCTAGATATCCTTTGCTTTCACCAACTAAAGAGAAAAGGCTTGGGCAATTAATGGAATTGCTACGATATCATTTTGTAAAATCTGCTATGAAGTATGAAGAAGGACTTAGATTTGCTCATAAATACTGTAGAAAAGTTTTGAAGGAACCTTATGGAAGAGATATTAGATATAGAATTAAAGAAAAGATAACAGATAATTGTGCTGCTGTTGATGATTTATTTAATAGAATTAAATCCATTGATGAGAAAATTGAAAGAAATGAAATAAAAGAAAGTACAAAGAAAAGATATATTAGAAAAAGAAGGAATTTGTTAGACAAAGCAAAATCAAATCTTGAAAATGCGTTGGAGATGGATATTGATCTTGGTATGCCTCATGTTAATACTTTAGCTTATTTTTTTGAAGAGATACATGTAGATTATGGCAAATTTGAGAGGAGAAAGAGAAACTTTCAAAAGAATTGGAATAGATTAATGAAAAAAAGATACAATGCTTTACAGGAATTAAGAACAGAATTTTCTAGTTCAAATTTAAGGCTTGTTGTTAATATTGCCAAGAAATATAACGGAAGAGGCATGTCTTTTTTAGACTTGATTCAAGAGGGAAATTCTGGTTTAATGAAGGCTGTTAATAGACATGATTATAGGAGAAGTAAATTTTCAACTTTTGCTACATTTTGGATTAGACAAGCAATTACAAGGGCTTTAAGTATGCAAATAAGGTCAATAAGATTGCCTAATGGACGGATTGAGGATTTATCTGAGTTGAGAAGAAAATCAAAAGAATTTTTTGAAGAAAATGGATATGAACCTTCTATAGATAAACTTGCTGATATCACTGGCTTTAAAGAATCTGAAATAGAATATCTATTTAAAATTGGAATGAATCCTCTTAGTCTTGATGACCCAAATTATAACTCTGATTCTTCTTTTGTTAATAATATTGAAGATAAAAATTCAGAGGATCCATTTGATTCAGCTCATCAGAATAATTTAAAGGACAGCATAAATACTATTTTAGATTCACTTTCTGAAAGAGAAAGAGAAATAGTAATGCTTAGATATGGTATTGATACTGGAGGCTGGACATATACTTTGGAAGAGGTTGGAGAAAGATATCATATTACAAGAGAACGAATTAGACAGATAGAGGCAAAGGCTTTGAGGAAATTGCAGCATCCAATTAGATCTAGAAAACTTACAGGATTAGTAGATGATGCTTCTTAGTTGGCAAAAGTTATTTAAATAATAAATTTCTCTTAATTATTATGAAACTATCATTAAGAAAGGGTTTTAGTTTTGGTTTGACTTCAGGTATTATAACTACATTAGGATTAATTATAGGATTAAATTCAGGAACACATTCTAGATTAGTTGTTATTGGCGGAATATTAACAATAGCAGTTGCTGATGCTCTTTCAGATGCGTATGGGATACATATTTCGGAAGAAGCTGAAAACAAGCATACAGAGAAATCAATATGGGAGTCAACATTTGCTACATTATCTTCTAAATTCTTTTTTGCATTAACATTTATGATTCCTGTTTTGTTATTTGAATTATCTACTGCTATAATTATAAGTATAATTTATGGATTATCTTTGATATCTATAATTAGTTATTATATAGCTAAAAGAGAAAGAGCAAGACCTTCTAAAGTAGTTTCAGAGCATTTAATACTTACAGTTGTAGTTATTATTTTGACTCATCTTGTTGGAAGGTTTGTTGCAGCTGTTTTCTAAACAGATATCTTTAAAAACAAAGCAAATTTATTTCTCATAATGCCCTTGTAGTGTAGCCACAGCAACTGGTTACGCTCAGTTGGCACGCAATGAGCGACATTCAAAGCTTTGCTTTGAAGTCCCTCGATTTGCCCTTGTAGTGTAGTCCGGCCAATCATTTGGCCTTCTCGAGGCTAAGACCTGGGTTCGAAAGTGGTCCTAAAAAATTCAAAAAAGCGCTATGCGCAACGAACTTTTGATATCACTCGAAAGTCCCGGCAAGGGCATTACTTCAAGTAAATCCCATGCTCTTTTAAATCAGCAATCTTTTCAATATCTTCTTTAGAAATCTTCATTAATTCTTGATAATTTTTTGGTTTAAGTTTTCTCACTATAAATTGAAATGTATCAATATGTGTTCTTAGTATTAATCCTAATATCTTATTTTTGCTGATACATTTATGGCAGATAAATTTAGGGCCAATGATTTCCAGCCATCTAGATTCCTTTTTGCAGTTGTCGCATTTCATATTTGAAATGGAATGTCAAGACTTTAAAATCTTTTCTGTTGTAGTTTTGAAAACCCTAATCTTTTTAAACAACCTTATCTTACAATTAAATATGGCAATTGCAATGGTTAGTATTCTAGAGGGAAGGGGAGAAGATAAAGTTATTCCCTTTTTAAAAAAACATTATGGATTTGAAGAAGGTGGAAAAGATATTAATCTTAAAAAGGTTGATTATGAGGTTGTAGGAGGATATCTTGCACATATTAAAATGCCTGATAAATCTACTAGGTCAGGTGAACCTTATGTTTGTGGAAAACCAGGGACTAATGTTTTTCGTTATTCAAATCCTTTACATAAAGAAGATATTAATTTTTATACTGGAGAAGTGGAATATAGGAGAAAAACACTTCATTTTATTGGGGAAGAAGAAAAATTAAGTGAACTTTTGAAGCAACTTACAGTTGATTTAAGAGAACATTTCTGGCCAGAGGATTTTAATCGTGATTTAGGAGCAGCTGTAAGGCATTGGTTTCCTGATTTTGAAATAAAATAGTAAGTTTTTTATTAGTTTAGTTCTATTTTAATGAAATGTTATTCATTGTTTCAACACCTATTGGGAATTTAAAGGATATTACTCTTAGAGCAATTGATACTTTGAGAGAAGTAGATTTAATATTAGCAGAAGATACAAGAAGGACAGGAATATTATTAAGAGAGTATATGATTAAAGACAAACAAATACTTTCATATAATGATGCAAATAAAACAAGAAGGACAAAACAGGCAATTGAGTTGTTAAAACAAGGAAAAAATATATCTTTAGTTTCTGATTCTGGCACTCCTGGAATATCAGATCCTGGGTTTTACTTGGTAAGAGAGGCTGTTAAATATAATATTCAGATAAGCCCAATTCCAGGTCCAACAGCTCATATTGCTGCATTAGTTTGTTCTGGTTTGCCAACTGATAAATTTGGATTTTTTGGATTTTTGCCTAAAAAGGATGGAAGGAAAAGAGATGTTTTTGAATGGATTTCAAAAACAGAAAATTTAACATTTATTTATTATGAAAGTCCTCATAGAATAATAAAGACATTAAGGTTAATGGATGAAATAATTCCTGACAAGCAGATAGTAATTGCAAGGGAATTAACAAAAAAGTTTGAAGAGTTTATAAGAGGAACAGTTAAAGGAGTCTATCAAAAACTGAAGGATAAGAAGATAAAAGGAGAGATTGTTTTAATTATTAGTTAATTATAAAGAATTGCTTCAATATATTGTTTTCTTCTTGGATCTCCTTTTCCAGGCAGTCCAAAATATTTATCTAAAAACTTGATTTGCATCTCTCTCATATAACAAGATTTTTGATAGTTTCTATTCTTTGGCATATAATCTTGATTAGAAGCAGCAGTATCTTGCCTGCTTACTCTGGATATAGTTTCATCAATTGAATTAATTTGTGTTTTCATTACATTATCAGGCGAAGATACCCAACAGTTTAGTGTTGGGAGGAATCGCCTTTCCTCCATAAATTTTTTCTACCATTTTTGATTATGAATGAGTGCGCAGCGAAATTCGGCGCACTCAAACGA
>JAHWIT010000057.1 GCA_019322455.1 Candidatus Woesearchaeota archaeon | reverse complement strand
AGCTTTGTTTGAAAAAAGAGCATCTCACTCAGTTTATTGGAAAGAAAGTAAAGCAAAAGAAAAATTTGATAAGCTTTTCAGTAACAAATAATCATTTCTTTCTTCTTGTCTCTTTTGTTATTACAGGAGCCTTTGTCATTGAAATAAAAGCTGCAATAAACATCACTGCAAAAATCAACAAAAGTGTAAATTTCCAAGAAAGATCCCTTATTAAAAATGCACTTAAAAAAAATCCAACAATTGCAACCAGCATAAAGGATGCATGCAAAGGAGCTATTTTCCAAACCATTTTATTCACCTCTTTATTATTTGATAAGGAATTTATCTATTTGTGATTTAGCTTTTTCTCTTGCCTTTTGATGTTTTTTCAACATTTTATTTAATTTTTCTATTAAAATTGATTTTAACTCTCCTGTTAATAATTTACCAGATTTATAATCATGATAAATCTTCTCTAATTTCTTATCATCCTCTTCAAAAAATTTAACCATTGATATGAAACATCAATCTCAGGCTGTCCCCCTAACTCCCTATGCTCCTCAATAGTAGCTCTTCCACCTGAAAATGCATATTTATTAATCTTCTTAGCAACAGTTTTTTCATCATCAACAGTATAAACAGCTGTTTCCTCTACAGAAGCAGCCATTTTCCCTGCTCCTTGCAAAGCAGGCAAGAATCTGCATTGTATTGAAGCTGGTTTATAATAACCTAGTTTTCCAACAACATCTCTACTCAACCTAAAATGAGGATCCTGATCAACTGCATGAGGAATCAAGCAAGGAATATTCTTTTTAGCAAGAACAGATGGCAAAAAAGCAGGAACAGCTTGCATTGCTGTATAAAAAATACTCCCAATATTTGCTTCACTTGTAAAACCAAAAGCAGCTTTTACATTTGAAAAAGTTATCTTCTTTGCAACCCTCAAAGCTTCTCTATACATCAAATTGGCATTTTTAGTATCTACTAAAAATTTTGTTTTCTTTGGATCAAAACCAAGTGCAATAACATCAAGCATATTTTCATAAGTATACTTCTCAGTAATTTCTAACGTTAATTTTTCTTTAAAAACAAATTTTTCATCATCAGGAAATTGAAACCATAATACAACATTAAATTTATCCTGCAACCATTTTGTAAATATCCAGGGAACTAAATGACCTAAATGAGTATGTCCACTAGGAGCTCTTCCAGTATAAAGAAAAAACTTATTTCCTTTTTCATATTCATCTAATATCCAATTAAGATCTCTATGAGCAAAAAATATCTTTCTTCTTAGAAAATAATGAAGTTCTCTTGTATTCTTTTCTAATCTTTTTAATAGAATATCATCTATTTCTTTTAGACCAAATTCCTTAACTAATCTTTTATAATCAACATCTCCTGAAACTTCCCATGGTGTAACTACAAATTTATTTGTCATGTATGTTCTTTAATCCTTTACATTTATATATCTTTCTACAATAACATTATAACAAAGTTTATATAACATTATCTTATTCAAAATTCTATGAAACATACCTTAAAGATTACTCTTGCTCTAGTTATGTTCTTCTTTATAGCTCAAGTTGTTGGTCTTGCTATTACTAATGAATATATTGACCATCAAACTACAGTTGAAACAGGAAATGTAACATGGGAAAATCTTCCCTATAATTTTACAAGACCAGAAGTAGAAGGAGGCAGTGCATTCACAACAATTTTAGTAGCAATCTTAATAGGAACAATCTTTGTTCTTATTTTAATCAAATTCAAAAAAATTAATTTGTGGAGATTCTGGTTTTTAATTGCAGTTATAGTTACATTATCCTTTGCATTTAGTGCATTCATCAATCAATGGATTGCTCTTACATTAGCTGTATTTTTAGCTGCCTACAAAATATTCAGGCCAAACATTATAGTCCAAAACCTTACAGAAGTTTTCATTTATGGTGGTTTAGCAGCAATATTTGTACCAATTCTAAACCTATTTTGGGTTTTTATGCTTCTGATTGTAATATCAATATATGATATGATTGCTGTATGGCAGTCAAAACACATGATAAAACTAGCAAAATTCCAAACAAAATCAAAGATTTTTGCAGGTCTTCTTCTGCCATATCAACTTCCAAAAAAATCAAAGCAAATTGAAAAAATAAAAGTGCCAAAATCCAGATTAAAAATAAAAAAACAAGGCATAAAAACAGCAATTCTTGGAGGAGGAGATGTTGGTTTTCCATTAATCTTTGCAGGAGTCATAATGAAAGATTTAATGTTAGTTAATCCAGAATTAATTGGTTTTCTCAAAACACTAATCATTCCTGTATTTGTATCAATAGCTTTGCTTGGATTATTCCTAAAAAGCAAAAAAGACAAATTCTATCCAGCAATGCCTTTTATTTCTATCGGTTGCTTAGTTGGATATATAATACTAAAATTAGTAGAATTAATTATTTAGATCTAAACGAGTTTGTTCTTCTTTATGTTCATGATTTTCCTCAATAATTCCCTCTCGTGTTACGTCGTTAGAAGGCTCTTCTACATCTGGAGTTACTGTCTCTTCTTTATTAATATCCTCTTCTACATTATCTTCTTTTTTTTCTATAACATTAATATGATCCTTTACAATCTCTTCCTTTACTTTGAAAAGATTCAGTCTTTTTTGTGTGCTTTTTGCAGAATAAGAAGAAGGGCTTACTACCATTCCATCTTTTGCACTTAATACTTGTATACCTGTTAATTTTTGAATCTCTCTTGCTTCATATAAAGGATCTGCCTTAATCATTCTAACTCCAAAATGTTGAAGAATCGCCAGTTTAGGATTAATCTTCACTATAAGTTTCTTTGCTTCATATGTATTTAGACTGCCTTCTGCCTTCTCTTCCCCAGGATTCAAAACATTCAATATTAATATATCACAGCCTTGATATTCCTTAATCAACTCCTTTGAATATTCAGTATTTGACATGTACCCTAAAACAATATCAGGAGTATAAAACTTAAAACCAATTGCATTTTTATCAAAAGAATTCTTTGTAAAAATTGCATCAACCTCTACATCCTCAATTGCTAATTTTTGTCCTGGACTCAAAACAATAATTCTTTCTAAGCAATTCCTATGAAAATCAGTCAAATAAGGTTTAATCTTTTCAGTTCCATTAACAACTGTTTGATTTGATACTAAAACACCTCTCTTATCTAATCCTCCATAAGTCATAGTATCAACAACAGCATTAACATCATTACAATGATTTATATGGGCGCTACTAACAAAAACAGCTGTATTTGCTCTTATATTAATATCATTCTTAGTTGCATTGACCAATGCTCCTGGCCCTGGATCAATATGAAACTGCAAATCATCAGTTTTCAAAATAATGCCTCCAGAACTTCTTATTTGTTTTCCAATAACAAAACTGTCTCCGCCAGTTCCAAGAAAAACAATCTTAGTAGCCATTTATTATTACCCCCAAGAAATAAAAAAATAATGAGATTAATAAATTTTGTGGTTTCAATTCATAAAAACCATAAACTTTTTAAACATATTTCTGATATATTGTGACGGGCAGACTAGACTGATGTATTAGCCCTGCATTGTAACCACAAATGGGCTTTATGGTGGAGTTGAAGTCTTCGAAGAGGCATAAGTTATGATTATTAGTCTTGTCCTCTACGTTGAAGCTTTGTCCTTTGGGACTGTTTTAATAAAGAATCTGGTCAGGGTGGGAACACAGCAGCCATAATTTACTAAAATGGTGCTCAGAGGGTTGCGAAGCTGAGGAAAGGATAAGATCAACTAATAGTTATGATTTATGTCCATTCTTAGGCATGTCTGCCCACTTATTTTATTGCTGGTTCCCACCCAAAGAGAAGTTCTAAAAAAACATAACCTTTAAATATAACTAAATTCTGTTTTTCTTAACATGAAAGCTGACAATAATCAAGAATTGTATTTGATTCTGTCAGGCTTAGGACTATTACTTCTATTACTGTTTTTGTAAGATTTCCAACCTTACTCTAAATAAAGATTCTAGGTCTGGAAAATAAAAAACAAGAAGTAGTAGTCAGGAGGTTAAAAATGGAAAAAGAAACTGCACAATTTGAACCAGTTATATATGATACAACACTAAGAGAAGGTTTACAAACTCCTGGAGGAATAGGAGGAAACTTAGCTGAAAGAATTTATGCTGCTAATCTCATTGCTAGATTTGCTGACTGGGTAGAATTAGGTATGCCTGCAAATAATGTTGATTATAAAATAATAGAAGCAGTAAAGGGCTCATTCATAGAAAATGAACGAGAAGCAGGAATAGCTGTATTATGTAGAAATAAAGAATTTGATATTGACAGAGCAGAAGAAGTTTTGCAGGGATATCATACTACATTAGCTCATCTTTTTATCGGAACTTCTCAAGAGCATCGTAATCATCGTTTTAAAGGAGGATGGACTAAGGAAGATT
>JAHWIT010000009.1 GCA_019322455.1 Candidatus Woesearchaeota archaeon | reverse complement strand
GAAGAAAAAGCAAAGAGAAAAGGCAATGATATGATTTTGTATGATAAGGATGCTGTTTTATTTCCACAGAAGATAAATGGCAAGTTTGTAATGCTGCACAGACTAGAGCCTGATATACAGATAGTTTATTTTGATAAATTTGAAGATTTAGGTAAAAGGAAATTTTGGTTAGATTATATTAGGAATATAGATAATTATGTTTTAATGAAACCAAAATTTGAATGGGAGCATGAAAAAATAGGAGCAGGTGCAACGCCAATTAAGACAAAGAAAGGATGGCTGTTATTGTATCATGGAGTTAATATGAAGAATGGAAAGCAGTATAATGCAGGAGCTGCTTTATTGGATCTTAAAAATCCACAAAAGGTAATTACAAGGATGAAAACTCCTTTATTTAAACCAGAGTTTGAATGGGAATTAAATGGAATAGTTAATAATGTTGTATTTCCAGAAGGAGCTGTTAAACAAAATAAGAATTTGAATGTGTTTTATGGCTGTGCTGATAGCAGAATTGGAATGGCAAGATTTGATTTTAGGAATTTGATGGATAATCTGGCTGTTGCTTAAAACCGAAACCTTTATATATAACTAAGAATAAACCTAAATATAACTTTTTCTGAAAATGAAAAAGAATTCTAGGTGTTAGATAAAATGGAAGAAAAGGATATACTTAAAACTGGTACTACTACAGTAGGTTTAATTTGCAAAGATGGAGTTATATTAGCAGCAGACAGAAGAGCAACAGCAGGTCATTTTATAGCTTCAAAGAAGATTGAGAAGGTATTGAAGATTACAGATGATATAGCTGTTACAATTGCAGGAACTGTTTCTGATATACAGCTTTTGGTTAAGTTAATAAAAGCAGAGCTAAAGCTTAAACATATAAGAACAGGAAAGGTAAATACAGTAAAAGAAGCAGTTAATTTACTTTCTGGAATTGTATATAATAATATAAGAAAATTTAGTTTAATTCCAGGAATTAGTCATTTTATTGTTGGAGGAAGAGATGACCAAGGATATCATATATATGATTTAAGTCCAGACGGAGCAATTGAAGAGATAGAAGATTTTGTTAGTTCAGGTAGTGGATCAGTGATGGTATATGGATTATTAGAAGCATCTTATAAAAAAGAAATGGCTATTAAAGATGGAATTGAGTTAGCTGTTAAAGGTATTAATAGTGCAATACAGAGAGATGCTGCTTCAGGAAATGGAGTTATTGTTTATACTATAACAGACAAGGGAGTTAAAAAGGTACTAGATAAAAGATTAGATATAAAATTAGAAGCTTAATTTTTTTATTAGATTTAATTATTTATATATGATTGAAAAATTCTTAAAATGGCAGATATATTAAAAGAGATTCTAAAAGAATTACCAGAAGGAAAAATCAGTGATGCTGGTTTTGAAGGAGCAAATATTGTTCTTTATACTAAGGATAAGAACTTTTTTCTAGATAACAGAGGCTTAATAAAAGAGATTGTTGATAAATTCAAGAAAAGAGTTGAGTTAAGGCCAGATCCTTCTATAACGATGGAAGAGGATAAGGCTGAAAAGGCTATTAAAAAGATAATTGACAAAGAAGCTGGGATTGCAAATATATTTTTTGATCCTGAAAGAAGCAGGGTTATTATTGAAGCTGAAAAGCCCGGACTAGCAATTGGAAAACAAGGAGAACTTTTAAGAGAGATAAGGCAAAAGACATTATGGGTTCCTTTAGTAAGGAGAACCCCTGCTATCAGAAGCAAATTAATTGAAGGAATAAGAGCTGTTCTGTATAAAGAAAGCGATTACAGAAGGAAGTTTTTGAACAAAGTAGGGCATAGAGTTTATGACGGATGGATAAGAGAGAAGAAGCAGGAATGGATTAGGATGACTTTTTTAGGAGGAGCAAGACAGGTTGGAAGAAGCTGCTTGTTTTTGCAGACACCTGAAAGCCGTGTAATGTTAGATTGTGGAGTGAATGTTGCAGCTAATACTGATACAGAAGCATATCCTATGCTGGAATGTCCTGAGTTTAAGATAGACGAGCTTGATGCTATTATTGTTACACATTCACATTTAGATCATATTGGATTTGTTCCTTATTTATTTAAGTATGGATATAAAGGTCCTGTTTATATGACTGCTCCTACAAGGGATGTTGGAATTTTATTGTTATTAGATTATGTTAGAATTATGAAATCAGAAGGAAAAGAACCTATATTTGATACAGAACATATTAAAGAGATGGTTAAGCATACTATTTGTTTAAGTTATGAAGAGGTTTCTGATGTAACTCCTGATATAAGGATTACTTTGTATAATGCAGGCCATATAATGGGAAGCAGTTTAGTTCATTTGCATATTGCAAATGGTTTACACAATATAGTTTATACAGGAGATATGAAGTATGGAAGAACAATGTTATTAGAACCTGCTAATACTCAGTTTCCAAGGGTTGAAACTTTGATAATTGAAAGTACATACGGAGGAAAAGAGAATGTACTTCCTCCTCAAATGGAGGCTGATCAAAAATTAAAGGATATAATAATTAATACTGTAAAAAGGGGAGGAAAGATATTAATGCCTGTTTTAGGATCTGGAAGAGCACAGGAAGTAATGGTTATGTTAGAAAGTATGGTTAGAAATAAGGAGTTAAAAGAGATTCCTGTTTATATTGACGGCATGGTATGGGATGTAACTGCAATTCATACTGCTTATCCTGAGTATTTAAATTCATTAATTAGAAAACAGATATTTCACAAAGACCAGAATCCATTTTTAGCTCCAATCTTTAAAAGAGTTGGAAGTGCTAAAGAGAGGAAACAAATAATAGAAGAAACAGGAGCATGCGTAATATTAGCAACAAGCGGTATGCTAGTAGGAGGGCCGTCTGTCGAATATTTGAGGCAATTATCTGATAATCCTAAGAACAGCTTGATATTTACATGTTATCAGGGAGTAGGTTCATTAGGACAGAGAATACAAAGAGGGCAAGCAGAGATAACATTTGTAAATGGAACAAAGCAAGAGATTGTTCCTATTAAAATGGAGGTTCATAAATTAGAGATTACTGCTCATTCAGATAGAAGGCAGTTAACAAATTATGTATATAAATGCAATCCAAAACCTAAGAAGGTTATTGTTAATCACGGAGAGAATTCTAGATGCCTGGATTTAGCTTCTTCTCTGCATAAGATGAACAGAATAGAAACAAATGCTCCTAGGAATTTAGAAGCTGTTAGGATTAAGTAATTATAAATTATCAAAAGGGCTTTTTATATCAAAAATTCTAGGATCTAAGCTATGAGTGTAAACCATTGTTGTTTGTATGCTATTATGGCCTAATAGTTTCTGAACGTCTGTTATTGTCCATCCATCATCAATTAAGTGCTTTGCAAAACTATGCCTTAAGGTATGTGGATGAACATTCTTTCTTATTCCTGCTCATTTTGAGGCTTTTTTAACTATTTCTTGAACAGTTCTTGTATGCAAAGGTATGAAATTATTTCTGCTGAATAATAAATCATCAGAAAATAAATTGTTTTCTCTTATGTGCTCTTCAATTTCCTGTTTTAATGAATCGGCTATAATGAAAGGTCTGTCTTTATTGCCTTTGCCTTTTCTAATCCAACCATAATCCATTGCAATTTCAAAGTCTTTTACTCTTAAGTTTAGTAATTCACTTACTCTTAATCCTGCAGAATACATTAATTCAAGCATTAATTTGTGTTTTTTGTTTTCAATAACATTGAAAAGATCTTTTGTTTCTGTTTTTGTTAGAAAGGTTGGAATTGATTTTGGTGTTCTTGAATATTTTAGATTAAGATGAATATTCTTTTTTAAAACTTCTTCTAACAAGAATTTTATTGCGCAAAGATTAAGATTTAATGTGCTTCCTGATTTGTCTTCTTGAGCTAATTCTCCTAAGTATTCCTGGATATCTTTTTTAGTTATTTTTTTTGGGTATTTGTTGCATCTTATTAGGAATTTTTTAATAAAATACAAATAAGTCTTAATTGTTTTTCTGCTGAATTTTCTTCTCAGCATTTCTTTTTTCATTGCTTCTATTATTTTATACATTTTTATCACCTCAAATAGCAAGATTTAAATTACAGTTTAGCTTATTATTGTTATTATGAAAGTATTGTTTGTATGCAATCAAAATGAGCATAGGAGCAATACAGCTGAAAAATTGTTTCAAGATATATTTGAAACTAAATCTGCTGGTCTTTTTAATGAGAATCCAGTTAATGCTTCTGCTCTTGAATGGGCTGATACTGT
>JAHWIT010000056.1 GCA_019322455.1 Candidatus Woesearchaeota archaeon | reverse complement strand
GGTCTTCTATATACTTTTTTGTTTCATCACTCCATATTCTACCATCCGGCCCCCTATATAATTTAGCAGAATCCACAAATTGCAATGTCCAGTTTTTAAAATCACTCCAAGTTATCATTTTTATAAGTTTTCAAATAATTACGGTTATTTATAAAATTTCATGATTTTTCATCTCTAATCAACCAAAACCTATATATAATAGAACTTAATAGAATTAATAAAAAGAGTGTGAATATTAATGTCAAATTTATTGCTAACAGAACTAAGAAAAATCCAAAAAAAACAAGGACATATTTCTGAAAAAGCAATTAGAAAAATAAATAAAAAAACAGGAATTCCTTTATCAGTTATTTATGGTGTTGCTACATTCTATGTAAAATTGCATACAAAACCTCAAGGAAAGTATATTATTGAAATCTGCAATAATCCTTCTTGTTATCTAAATGGTTCTTTAGATTTGATAAAATTTCTAGAGAAAAAACTAAAGATAAAATCAAGACAAACAACTAAAGACAAAAAATTCTCTCTGCATATCTGTTCTTGTATTGGTTGTTGTGATGAACCTCCAGCTATGCTATTGAATGGAAAACCTTACACAAAACTGACAAAAGAAAAATTAGAATCTATAATTAAAAAATGCAAATCCTGAAAAAAACAAATCAAAAAGCCTATAAAAAAGCATTAAAGCTTGGCCAAAAAGGAATTATTAACTTAATTAAGAAAAAAAATTTAACAGGAAGAGGTGGAGGAGGTTTTCCAACAGGATTAAAATGGGAAATGGTTTTAAATGCTCCTGGAAAAGAAAAATATGTAATCTGCAATGCAGATGAAGGAGAACCAGGAACTTTTAAAGATAAATTTATTCTAAAAAGTAATCCAGAAGCAGTTATTGAAGGAATTCTTATTGCAGCTTATGCAGTTGGAGCAAAACAAGCTTATATCTATCTTAGAGGAGAATATGAATATTTAGAAAATAAACTAAAAAAAGTAATTAAAGATATTATCAAAAAAACAAAATCCAAGACAAACATCAACATAATTTTAGGGCAAGGAGCATATGTTTGCGGAGAAGAAACAGCAATATTAGAATCAATTCAAGGCAAAAGAGGCCATCCAAGAATTAAGCCCCCATATCCAACAACAAAAGGATTATTTGGCAAGCCAACTGTTCTTAATAATGTAGAAACATTAGCAAATATTCCATTAGCAATTCTGTTTGATAATTGGAATCCTAATCTAAGATTATATTCCTTGTCAGGCGATGTTACAAATCCCGGATTATATGAAATTCCATTAGGAACAAAGTTATGCAAACTAATTGAAATGGGCAAGCCTAAAAATAAGATAAAAGCTATTTATTTTGGCTGTTTTGGCGGCTGTATGCCTCATTGTGATATTCCTTTAACTCCAGAATCAATCTGTGGAAAAGAATGTATGCATGGAGCAGGTACAATAATTGCAGTTGATGAAACAAGATCTATTGTTGATATAGCAACAAACATTGCAAAATTTTTTGAATTTGAATCATGCGGAAAATGCACACCATGCAGAGAAGGAACAATGAGAATTCTTGCCTTACTGCAAAATATCTCATTGGGAAACACAACAAAAAAAGATTTACTAACTTTACAGGAATTAGCTGAAGTAATAAAAGAAACATCCTTTTGTGGTTTAGGACAAACTGCAACTGTGCATGTCCTTAATGCATTAAAATATTTCAGAAAAGAATTTGAAGCAAAGTGTAAAAGTATTTAGCTTCGCTAAATACTTAGATCCTCCCCTTTAGCGCACAACTAAATTGATGCGCCACCCAAGACAAAAGTGTAACCACACAACTAACAAAATGCAAATAATCGTTGATAAAAAAACAATTAATGTAGATCCAAAGAAATCATTATTATTAAATCTAGAAGATAATAGAATAGAAGTTCCTCGCATCTGCTATCAAGAAGGCCTTAAGCCTGAAGCAAGATGCAGATTATGCTTAGTTGAAATAGATGGAAAATTAGTAACTTCTTGTTCAACATATCCTAAAGAAGGAATGAAACTAATAACTAACTCAAAAAGAGTAGAAAGAGCAAGAAGAGTTAATGCAGAATTATTAATGTCAGAACATACAAAAGCATGTATGATAGAAAATAAAGAGCATGATTTATGCAAAATAATCTCAGATCTTAGAGTAAAAGAGATAAGATTTCAACCCACAAGAAAATACAAAGCAGAATTAGGAGCAGCTGTATTAAGAGACAACAATCTATGCATCAACTGCGGAAGATGCGTCCAAGTTTGTGCAGATGTCCAGGCAACATGGGCAATTGATTTTGCTAGCAGAGCTCATCATGAGCACGTTACCCCTTATTTTGAAAAGAATCTTTATGATATATACTGCACAAAATGCGGACAATGCATTGCAGCATGTCCTGTTGGAGCGATTAGTGAACGTGAACACTTGCAGGAAGTTTTAAAAGTTCTTAAAGATAAGAAAAAACATGTTGTTGTGCAGACAGCTCCTTCTATAAGAGCCTCTTTAGGAGAAGAATTTGATCTAGAACCAGGAACATTAGTTACAGGAAAGATGGTTGCTGCACTAAAAAAATGTGGTTTTAATAAAATATTTGATACTGATTTAGGAGCAGACATGACAATAATGGAAGAAGCTTCTGAACTCTTAGAGAGAATAAAAAAAGGTGGGCCATTTCCAATGTTAACAACATGCTGTCCTGCATGGATAAAATTTATGGAGCATTTTTATCATGATATAATTCCAAATATGTCAACATGCAAAAGCCCTCATGAAATGCTTGGAATATTAACAAAAACATATTATGCAAAAAAATCAGAAATTCCAAGGCAAAAAATTATTGTTGTTTCAGTAATGCCTTGCACAGCTAAAAAATTCGAATCAACAAGACCTGAATTAAAAAGTGATGTTGATTATGTACTAACTACAAGAGAAGCAGCAAGATTAATCAAACATTTTAATATTAATTTTAAAAAATTAAAAGATGAAGAATTTGATCCTGCTTTAGGTATTTCAACAGGAGCAGGAGCAATGTTTGGAGCAACAGGCGGAGTAATGGAAGCTGCATTAAGAACAGCTTATGAATTAGCAACAGGAAAAACAATTCCAAAACTAGAATTTAAAGAAATTAGAGGTATGGATGGAATAAAACATGGAACAATAAATATTAATGGCACTAAAATTAAATTTGCATGTGCAAATGGTCATGCTAATGCAAGAAAATTATTAGAAAGAAAAAAGGATTATCATTTTATTGAAATAATGGCATGTCCTGGAGGTTGTATTGGAGGAGGAGGCCAGCCCATTCCCTCAACAAAAGAAATCCTACAAAAAAGAATGCAGGCAATCTACAAACAAGATAGAAAATTGCCTTTAAGAAAATCACATCAAAATCCAATTGTACAAAAAATTTATAAAGAATTCTTAGATAAACCTTTAAGTAAGAAAGCTGAAAAACTTTTACATACAAAATATTATAAAAGAAAATTATAGAGGTGCTGAGAAATTTCTACGAAATTTCTGGCACCACAAAATTTAAGAAAATTTTGAGGTGTTTAATATGGCTATAAAAGTTGCAATTAATGGATTTGGAAGAATAGGAAGAATGGTTCTAAAAGCAGGACTAAATGATAAAGATATTGAGTTTGTTGCTGTAAATGATCTAACAGATAACAAAACATTAGCATATCTATTCAAGTATGATTCTGCACAAGGAAGATTTAATGGAAAAATACAAGCAACAGATAATGAATTAATAATTAATAACAAAAAAATAAAAGCATTAGCAGAAAAAGATCCATCAAAACTTCCATGGAAAGATCTAAATGTTGATGTTGTTGTTGAATCAACTGGTTTCTTTGCAACTAGAAAAGGAGCCTCTCTGCATTTAACAGCAGGAGCAAAAAAAGTTCTTGTTTCAGCTCCTTGCAAATGTGATGTAGGAGAAGAACCAGTTAAAACATTAGTTATGGGAGTAAATAATGATATCTATAAAGGAGAAGATATAGTTAGCAATGCAAGTTGTACAACAAACTGCACAGCTCCAATGGTTAAGGTATTAAATGATAATCTGAAGATTAAAAGAGGATTATTAACAACAATTCATGCTTATACAGCTGATCAAAGATTAGTTGATGCCCCTCATCACAAAGATCCAAGAAGAGGAAGAGCAGCTGCTCATAACATTGTGCCTACAACAACAGGAGCTGCAAAAGCAGTGACAGAGACAATCCCAGCTCTAAAAGGAAAACTAGATGGTATTGCAATAAGAGTTCCTGTTATCACAGGCAGTGTAACAGACTTTGTATGCGAAGTAGAAAAAGAAACAACAACAGAAGAAATAAATAAATTATTTAAAGCAGCAGCAAAAAAGGAATTAAAAGGAATCCTTGAATATACAGAAGAACCAATAGTAAGTTCAGATATAATTGGAAATCCACATTCAGTTATCTTTGATTCATTAAGCACAAATGTTATTGAAGGAAAACTAGTTAAAATTTTAGGCTGGTACGACAACGAATATGGTTACAGCTGCAGAATGATTGATATGATTAAGGTTATGATGAAATAATTTTATTTTATTAATTTCCTTAGATTATCAAAACACAGCTCTATTATCTTATAATATTTTTCAAGATGATGTTCCCTTCCTTTAGTTATCTCTTCAGGCAGTCTATCAGCTTTATAATCACTACGTTTATTTAGAGAATAAAGCAGTATCTTCATATAATAGAATGGTTCTTTAATCTCAATTCTTTTTTTAATATCTTTATCTTCTGTTAATTCTAAATATCTCTTCCAAAATATTTCTTTTTGTTTTCCTGTTAAAGTATCCTTCCAATCCCACCAATTAAATATATCAGAAGTAAAAGCCCAGCAGTCAAAAGCAGGATCTCCCACATGCGTTCCTTGCCAGTCAATTAATTTAACCTCTTCCTTTTTTATTATATTATTTGGAACTAAATCTGCATGCACAATTCTTGGTTTAAATGTTAATTCTGCTTTTATTAATTCTAAACTTTTAATGAATCTTTCTAATTCAGGCAATAACTCAATATTTTTATTTCTCTTTCTTTTATAGCTTTTAAATTCATTTATTATTTCTTCAAATTGTTCTTTTAATGAATTTTCATTCTTCTCTAAAAAATCTATTTTATCAGTTTCCATAGAATGAAGCTTTGCTAATATCTCTGCTGTCTTTTTAATGTCATCTGTTTCTTTTTTCAATGAACTGCCTTCAATATACTCATAAACCAAAACATCACGTTTGAAAATTTCTTTGCTATTATCAAATATTATAACCCTTGGCGCAATTCTTAAATTTTCTACAAATCTCAAAGCCTTATATTCTCTCTCGCTTTTATTTGTAAAATAACCATATCTTCTTAATCTGCTGTAAATCTTAAAAACATAATGTTTGTCATTAATAGTAACCTTGTAATTAAAATTCCAAGCACCCCAAGGTAGCTTTTCAATTAAAATATTACCATCTCCAAAAATCTCTCTATGTTTCTCTATAAATTCTTTAATTTTGTTCTTCATTTTCTATTTTTATGCTGCTATTTTATATTCCAAAACCTTTCCGTTTTTTCCTAATCTAAAATAACTTACTGCACAATTTTTTTGTGCATGGAATGTTTCTTTGCTTATCTCCTCTTCCAATAATTCATTCATCAAATAACTGTTTATCCATTCATGAGCCACTATTAAGGTCTTTTTATCCTTGCTCTTTATAATCCTTTCTTTAATTCTTTTTGTTCTTTTTCTAACACTCTTTAGTGGTTCAATATCATAAAATATTCCTTCTTGATCAATAGGATATAATTCTGCTTCAGCATATTTGTCTATTCCAGCTTCTTTGTAACTCATTCCTTGCATATGCCCGTATCCGCGTTCTCTTAAATCAGGTGTATATTCTCTCTTTGGAACATAAAATAAATGTGCAACAATTGTTAATTGTGTTTCTATTGCTCTTCCACGGTCACTGCCCAAAATCCTGTCAAATCTTTCATTTCTTAATTCATGTCCTAAATCATGAGCTTGATTTATTCCTAATTGTGTTAATCTTGAATGCTTCTGGCCTTGCACCCATTCCCATAGGTTATAATAACTTTGCCCATGCCTGCACATCCAAATTTCTTTCGTCATAAAACTTATTAATGATATTAATTTAAAAATGTTTTGGTTTCATTACCACTAACAAGTTACTAATGTATAAAAATAGAAAAATTTAAAATTTTTTCAAAAAATTATAGTAACTTTTATATACTATATTTCTAAATAATAAATTATGGCATATCCAACATCAATTCCTACTAATAAACTAACTATTAGGTATAAAGGATTATTTGATTTTGACGGCTTGTACAACGTAATGGTACAATGGCTTAAAGTTAGAAGATATTGGTTTCATGAAACAAAATACAAACATAAGGTTCCATCTCCTTTTGGAGCTGAGCAGGAAATTAC
Source organism: Candidatus Woesearchaeota archaeon (assembly GCA_019322455.1). Taxonomy (GTDB): domain Archaea; phylum Nanobdellota; class Nanobdellia; order Woesearchaeales; family WJKL01; genus JAHWIB01. The sequence continues at coordinate 5,814 of JAHWIT010000056.1, read as the reverse complement.
TTTTAAAGGAGATAAAAAAGTAACTGATTTTTATGCACATGCTATAACAGTTGATCTTCATCTATGGGATATGACAGAAGTGGAAGTTGTTCAAAAAGGAATAAAAAAAATGCTGACAAACGCAAGAATCCAAATTGATATTCAAGGAACACTTTCTCTGGATTATGAAAAAAGATGGGAAACCTCTTCTTTTTGGATGGCTGTACGGGACTGGTGGATGAAATACATAATGAGAAGAGAAATAGAATCAATATATTATGATGAATTATATTATAGAACTTACAGATTGCATAAAATTATAAAAGAATTTTTAGATATGGAAGCAAAAGGATATGAATATGAAGGTTATTTAGGTGATAATGCATGAGCGAGAAAAAACTAATTATTGATCAATTAAAATTGACCTTTGAAGGAATCTTTGATCTAAATGGTTTATACAGAACAATTGACAGCTGGTTTTATGAAAAAGGTTATGATAAATGGGAAAGAAAGAATTTTGAGCAAGTCTTGCCTTCTGGAAAAGATATTGAATTAGAACTTTTGCCTTGGAAAAAAACAACTGATTATTTCAAAAACATAATAAGACTTAGAATGAGATTTACTAATGTTAAAGACGTTGAAGTAGAGAAACAAGGAGTAAAGCTAAGACTTAACCAAGGGAGAGTTATGATGATCTTTGATGGTTATTTAGTAAGTGACTATGAAGGAAAATGGGAAGAAAAACCAATGTTCTTTTTAATAAGAACATTATTTGACAAGTATGTGTTTAAGCCATATTTTTCAAAATTTGAAAAATGGGTTGTTAATGATGTACATGACATCCATGGAAGAATTCAAAGATTTTTAAATTTATATAGGTATGAGAAACATGTCTAAGAGAAGAAGAAGTCACATTCTTAAAACATGATATGGAGAAATTACAGCAAAGCAATAACGTATTCCGAAAAGCAATTGTTAAAGTCTTGAAGCAATTTGCTGATAAAGATAAAGTAGATGAAGCAGTTGAAGTTTTGGAACAGGAAGGTGTTATTGAAGGTTTGGAGAGATAGAATTAAAATTTTCTAAAAAATTGAGGTTGATTTAGAAACTGGCTTATTTTAGTCTATATTGATAGAAAGACTTCTCAATTCCAATATACAAATCTTTACTCGAAATTAGGTTGATCAGCCACGGAATTGTTGTTTCAATATAAAATCTACCTTGTCCGTCTGTTTTCACTTTCCTAGATTGAGTCAAAAACCATTTTTTAAATTTAATTTTATATTCTTTATCAGGTTCGTAATGTTGTCCTAGAATTAATATTTTACCATCATACAAACCTTGCTTATTCAAAAATATTAATGAAGGATAAGTCTCTTTCTTCGAATAAATATAAATAGATTTTTTTAATTTCCAATCTGTAGAGATTAACGATATTATGTTTAGTTCACCATCAAAAATTTTGTATTCTTGTTTTATTTCTACATAAGAAAAAAGATTCCCTTCAGAATCAGAAGTCTTTTCTCCTATTTTTTCATCATTCAAAAAAATTCCAAATTTTTGATGAGGTTTTGTTCCAACAGCATATATAGGTATATAATCTCCAGAAACTAAATAATCCCCTATTCTTATTTCAATTAGAGGTACATCGACGATTTCATTTATATAATCTACTTGATTAATATTTATTTTACATGGTTTTGTTGATATTTTTTCAGCATTAAATTTAATTTTTACACCTCTTCTTAAAGAATCATACAATATCAAATAATTTTCACCATCAACTATCGCGTCACAAAGAGGTTCATATTGTTTTGAATCTAAATTTGGATCAAAACTAATTGTATCTTTTGGATAATTAGGTATTTGAGAAACCATTGCAATTAATCTTATATCATTATCGTTGACTATTATGTTAAATGGATGTTTAACTCCTTCTGGATCAGTAGGGTATTTTGTTGGGTCTCCAAATCCCTGAGCATATAGAGCAAAAGTATTTTCCCAAGGACGTGATTTAATTGATAATTCGGTTATTCTTGGATTGAATTCGGCAAAACTTATTGGAACACAAAATCCCAGAATTAACAAAATTAAAATTCCTAATAAAAATGTCTTTTTTGGCATAATAATAACTATTCTAATATCTTAATATAAATATTTTTTGTCTTCTTGCATTTTAATATAGAATCTTTAAATTAGAAAAGGCAATGTCTAAAAATGAAGATATTGTTGATGACAATAAATTTATAAATGGTTTTGATTTGAATTAAAATATGATGAAATTAAAAAATATTTTAATTATTGTATTTTTAGTGTTGGTAATTTTTATTTTTGGTTGCCGAAGACCTGTTTGTGGTAATGGAATTATTGAAGAAGGAGAAACTATGCAAACATGTTGTGAAGATACAGGGTGTTTAGGCGAACAAACTTGTGAATTTCATAGATGTATAGATCCTATATGTAGTGAATGTCAATATCTTCAAAACCATGTATGTATTGATTATAAATGTTGTAAAGATGATGATTGTAATAAAGATGAAATTTGCCAAAGTCATCAATGTGTTAAACTAAATTGTGGGGAATGCCAATATATTGAAAATCACAAATGTGAGAATTATCAATGTTGTTCTGATGCAGATTGTGAGAATTTTTATGCATTTAAAGAATCGAGATGTATTAATCCTGCAACTGTTGATTCTTATTGTAAAATTGTAAGTTCAGTAGCGATTTTCGTTGATAGGAATACATATTCTTCATTAAATTATGAGATTAACAGATTAAAAGAAGATATTATATATGATTTAGATACTGAAGTATACATCTATTCTGAAGATTGGAGTGATCCAGAAGAAATAAGAAAAATTATTCTTGACAAATATTATAATAATGGTCTATTAGGTTCAATATTAATAGGAAATATACCTTATGTTCTTTACAGAAGCGCTATAAAACCTAGTCAATTAATTCTAAGTGATTTCTATTATACTGATATGGATGAAAAGATTGACAAATGTTATAAAGAAGGCATAGTTGAAAGGTTGTGTATGGCTGAATCGCATATACGTCTTTGGCCAATGACTGAAACATGGGTTGGAAGAATCAAACCAACAAAAGGAGACCAGGAAGGAATTGAACAAATTAGAAACTATATTAATAGAAATCATAACTACAGAAAAGGATTAATAAAATACGACAATAAAGCTAATTTTATTTATGCCGATTTTAGTATAGAACCCAATTATACTTTGGAACGTATTTATCCACAATTTGAAAGAATGGTAAATAATTCTCGGTTATATAAAGGTAATGCTAAGATAATTTTTGAAAAAAATTCGTCTAAATTAAAAAATAAAGTGATTAATACATTCAAAGACCAAAATGAACTTACTTTTTTAGCTGTTCATGGATCTCCAAGATCAGATTGGTTTGGAGAATCTGAATATCTTTATTCAGAAGATATTGAAAACCTTAAACCAAATTCTATGATTTATGATTTAGCAAGTTGTTCTAATGGAGCATTCAATGTAGAAGATTATATGGCTGGTGCTTATTTATTTTCTGGAAATGCGCTAGTTGTATTTGCTTATTCTGTTATTGCTGTGGTGGCATACAATGAAGATATTTATACACACATAGGTCAATTACGATTAGGAGTTCCTATTGGTAAAGTTTATAGAAATAGACAGAGCAGTTTAGTGCAGCACTTATTCGGTGATCCTACACTAAAGTTAAGAGCAGTCCGATTAGAAGATGCTCCAAAATTAAAAGTAGATGGTTTTGTAGTAGACTTTGGAGAAAATCCTATTGGAAATAAAAAAGAAATCGATTATGTTATAAAAAATGAAGGAAATTCGAAATTAATAATAAATACAGTAAGACCAGGCAGTTTAGTAACTAAATTAAATGGAAATATGTCTTTTGGATGGGCGCATACTCCATTTTATTGTAAATTTGGTTCTAATTCTGATTTAAGAAGTAATAAAATTGAAATAGAACCTCATTCTAAAACAATAGTAAAATTATTTTTTGATTTAGAAAGTGTAAAAGAAGTGAAAAAAGGAGTTTATGAAGGATACTTTTATCAAATTGTTACTAATGATCCTCGTCAACCTTGGATAACCATTAAATTAATTGGAAGAGGAATATAATCTGGAATCTATCTGTTTTTTTCAATTATTTATCCCTTCTTTTTAAATATTTGATTTTATATTTATAAATGTTTGCTTGATAGTTTATAAGTTTTCATGAATCCGGTTATTTTTGATTCTATTTTTCTTCATATACATTATAATCTCTAAGATTTGTAAGATTAGCAAATTTTATAAACTTCTACAATTATATTCTATAAAAAAGAGGATATAGACAATATTTTTTATTATATCTTCTTTTTATCTTACATAGTACCTGTACAAACTGCAATGGTATGAGAAACATGTCTGAAAAAAAATTATATTTAGATGGACTTGAATTAAATTATGATGGATTGTTTGATCTAAAGGCGCTGCTAAAAACAATTGATGAATTAGCTAAACAGCGAGGCTATGGCAAAGGTGAAAAAAGAAGAGAAGAATTAGTAAGAGCAGCTGGCAAAGAATTTAAAATGGAGCTTAGACCAATAAAGAAAAAAACAGAGTTTTTTCTGCTTATGGTTAAAATGAGAGTTCACATTACTAATATGACAGATGTTGAGGTTATTAAAGATGATGTAAAAACCATAATGAACAAAGGAAATATTAACATATTATTTGATGCCTGGACAACAACTGATTATGAAATGAGATGGGAGCAAAAACCGTTATTTTACTTCTTAAGAAATATTTTTGAGAGAACAATCTACAAATTTCACACAGACAGATTTGCTGATGAGTTAATAGATGACACTCATTTTATGCTGAATAATATCAAAGCTTTTTTGAATCTAGGTAAACTCTAGAATTATTGAAATGTCTTCATATGCATCTGGTCATCATGCTTCTTTTCTATCTTAAGGTCATTATCAAAAATCTCTAAATTAGATCTTAATTTCTCAAGCCTTTTATCTAACTCATTAGCTTGTTCAATCATATCTTTAGAGCTAAAAATATCCTTGTATTTTTTTTCTAATTTTTTAGCTTTAAAAACCTGAATTTCCTCCCTAGTTAACATCCCATATACTATTAATACTTTAGATTATATAAATCTTTCTTAGAAATCAAATTAAACCTATTCTCTTTAAATATTCTCTAGCATTTTTCTTAAAATCTTTGCCTGTTCCAAATCTTTTTCTAAATAATTCAGAACTGCTATGCATCTGGCTTTCTATCAACTTTTTTTGTTGCTCAAATAGAGAATTATCTTCTCTAAGTTTAGATGCAAACAATTTCACATAATCTAGATCTGTTTTAGGTATCATTTAGCTTCACTTTCTATAATAGGTTTAAACTTAATAAAGTTTTCTTTTTTCAATATTTTTGAAAAAAAAGTTCTTAAATGTCTGGCATCTTCCATATCTTTTTTTCCTTTTAAAACAAGTTCTTTATATAATATCTCAAATTCAATTGGAGGAACTTTAAATTCAAAATCTTTTATTTTCATTTTTTGTGGATTGCTAAACTCGCACCATTTTGCTTTCCTGCTCTCATTAATAGGCACAAACTCAATATTTGGAAACATTTCTCCTTTTTTTGCAAATCTAATATTTGAAAAATCCTTAATATACCTAAATATAGCATCAGAATTGTCTCCTTGATAACACCAGAAATTATTATTAATTAAATCATCAAATAATTCTTTAAATTTTTCTTTTGGCATGATTGGAACTAATATATCAATATCTTCTGTTCCTCTTGTTCTTCC
>JAHWIT010000055.1 GCA_019322455.1 Candidatus Woesearchaeota archaeon | reverse complement strand
TGCAAATGATACTAGTTTTGGAGTTGGCCATTATCCTTTGTCTAGATTAGAATGGGTTGTTAAGCATGTTGCTTATTTGCTTAATTCAAGATTATTTTTGAATAAATTCAAGGCTGTTGGAGAAGATATTAAGGTATTGGGATTAAGAAGAGGAGATAGGATTAAGTTAACAATTGCAATTGCTTTTGTTGCTAAGCATATTAAATCAATGGACCAATATATTTCTATTAAGAAAAAGGTTTTTGATTATATTCAAAGATTTGTTGGAAGAGATGTTGAGGTTGATATAAATACTTTAGATGATGAAACTAAAGATGAAAAGAGTGTTTATTTGACTGTTACTGGATTATCAGCTGAGCATGGTGATGATGGAAATACAGGAAGAGGAAATCGAATGAATGGATTAATAACTCCAAATAGATCTGTTAGTTTGGAAGCAACTGCTGGTAAAAATATTAATCATCCTGGCAAGTTATATCCAGTAATGGCTTATGAGATTGCTAAAAGAGCTGGAAAATTAAGAAAAATAAATGAATGCGTTGTTAAGTTAGCTTCTCAGATTGGCAAACCATTAAATGAGCCTCAAATTGCTTCTATTTCTGTTGATGGAAATAATTCAAAGATTACTAAAACAGTTGAATCTGTGTTTAAGGATATAAAGAAGATACAAAGAAATATTGTTAAAGGAAGATATGAAGTATTTTAGTTTATAAAAACACGAGAAAATCTTAAAAGATTTTCTGTGCCCTAAAAATGCGAAACATTTTTATGGAATTAAAAATTTGAATAGACTTGTTCTTCTATTTCAGGATTGCTGCCTAAAAGAGATGCTTCTTTTTTCAGAATATCTACTTTGTCAAGTTTTTCCCATGTGAAATCTGTATCTGATCTTCCAAAGTGGCCATAAGAAGCTGTTTTTCTGTATATTGGCCTTCTTAATCTTAGTTCTGACAAAATATCTGCTGGCTTTACTGGGAAATGTTTTACTACTAACTTTGCAATCTCTTTTTCTGGGATCTTTCCTGTTCCAAATGTGTCTACTAAAACTGAAACTGGCTCTGCAACTCCAATTGCATAAGCTAACTGCACTTCACATCTATCTGCTAATCCTGCTGCAACTATATTTTTTGCAATATATCTTGATGCATATGCTGCTGATCTATCTACTTTTGAAGGATCTTTTCCTGAAAAAGCTCCTCCTCCATGCCTTCCCATTCCACCGTAAGTATCTACAATAATTTTTCTTCCTGTCAGTCCTGCATCTGCATAAGGCCCTCCTCTTACAAATTTTCCAGTTGGATTTACTAAAAATCTTGTTTTGCTGTCAATCCATTCTTTGCAGACAGGCTTCATTACATGTTTTATTATATCTTTTTTGATTCTATTGTATGAAACTTCATCATGCTGTGTTGATATAAGTATTGTGTTTATTCTTTTTGGCTTTCCATTTTCATATTCTACTGTTACTTGGCTTTTTCCGTCTGGTCTTAAATAGTCTATTACTCTTTTTTTCCTTACTTCTGATAATTTCAGGCATAGTTTATGAGCCATTACAATAGACAAAGGCATGTATTCTGGTGTTTCGTTTGTTGCATAACCAAACATCATTCCTTGATCTCCTGCTCCTTGTTCTTTGAATAGTCCTTGCCCCTCTGAAACTCCCTGAGAAATATCTGGAGATTGCTCTTCTAGATGCACAAAAACAGCGCAGGTTTCATATTCAATTCCATATTCTGATTTTGTGTATCCTATCTCTTTTATTGTCCTTCTTACAACAGCTGGAATATCTACATAAGCTGTTGTTGTTATTTCTCCTGCAACTACAACGCAGCCTGTTTTTGTCAGGGTTTCGCAGGCAACTCTTCCATTTGGATCCTGTTTTAAAACTTCGTCTAGTATTGCATCTGAGATTTGGTCACACATCTTGTCAGGATGGCCTTCTGTTACTGATTCTGATGTAAAGAGATATCTTTCCATTTTTTACGCCTCCTTATGCAACTCTTTTTTGTCGTGGATTAATATAGACTATCTCTTTTGTTTTTGGAGATGTGTAACTAAATCTTCCAATGCTGTATTCTTTGTCTGAAAATTTTTCATTAAATTCATTTGCTAATGTTTCTATTTTTGTTTGATTATAATCTAATAAAGGATTTTCAGCTAATGTTCTTAATGAATACACTGCATCTGCTGACCATCTATATATTTGTGGGTTTCTTGGATCTCTTTTTCTAGGAACAGTAATTATAGCTTCAAGTATTTCAGCACATTTTTCTGTGTTTTGGCTGTCCACCATAGAATTTATTGTTGTAATTAAATCCTGGGCTAATGTTGAATATTTTGTTTTTCTTTCAAAATGCTCGTCTAAAATATCCCATGCTATTTTTAGATCTTTTGTTTTGTATAATTCTTCAAATTCTTTTTTTATTTCTAAATCAGATTTTGGCATTTACATCCCTCCTTAAGTTGTATTTAATTGATTTAATATCTTATATTATAAATATTCTTGACAGAAATATTCCTATGAGAATAATTAATAACTTATTGGTTACAAATCAGCTTTTTATATATCTTCTAGTATCTGAATTGTATGGCTCATTATTTAGTTGAAAAAGGATTTATTCCTTTGGATAAATCCTGGATTATAAGGATGGGAATACTTGATCTTTTAGATAAAAATGAATATACAATTAAATTTCTTAAAGAAAGATTTGATGAATCAAGTGATGATTTGAAGGCATTATATAATTCATCTATTGATTGGAGAGAATGCAAACTAATTAGAATTGGAGAATCTGGAACATTATACAGATTTCTTCGGTTTGCTTCATGGAAATTA
>JAHWIT010000054.1 GCA_019322455.1 Candidatus Woesearchaeota archaeon | reverse complement strand
TCTCCATCTCAAATGAGTGGCTCTTTGTAGTGGGTGGACTTTCCTCAGCAGCCAGCAAAAAACATTCATCAAAGAATGTTTAATCACCTTTTTGCCGTCAATTAAGTACTTCCCTACCAATAAAATAAAGTATTCAGAGGTTTAAAAAGATTGCGGTTTTTATTTCCCAAAAACAATAACCTTCAAAACCTCTCCACCATGCACAATCTCTCTTTCTTCAGAAACTTTAAACTTCGTTTTCTCAGCTTTAGCCTTTAATAAAGAATCATCTTTGCAGCAAATAACAATTCTTCCATTTTTCTTTAAAATATATGCTGCCTGATAAAAAAACTCTTCATATAATTTCTCCATTTTTATAACAGAAACCTGATTGCTTTTTCTTGGAATATTTGTAACAATTAAATCAACATCTTTTTCCTTAAACTTTAATTCTAAGTAAGCAATATCCTGTCTTGAAAAATTAATAAACTTATTAACACCAGCAATCTTTGCATTCTTTTCAGCAGATTTTACTCTCCTTTGTTCTGTATCAAAAGCATTTATCATTAATTTTTCCTTACCAATCTCCTTATCAATCTTATCAAAATCAAATTCCTTAAACTTCAAAAAAGGAAATTTTTGTTTATTAAAAAAATTCAAAGGAAATCCAGTCCCAAATAAAGCAGCTTCAATTATAATCTCTCCACTGCCACAAAAAGGATCTAATACCTTCTTTTCTTTAGAATAATCTCCAATCCTAACTAAAGCATAAGCAATTGTTCCTTTTAAAGACATTTGGCTTATAAAAATCTTATAATCTCTTTTGCTTAAATCTCCGCCAAAATCTATTCCAACATAAACATTATCTCTATAAACATAAACAAAAACAGTAACATCAGGATTCTCCAAATCAACCTTGCCCTTAATTTCATCTCCTGTTGCTTTTTCTATTTCTTGACTTATTAAACTCTCATTATTTACAATCTCACATCTAACAGCAAATGTTTTATTTCTCAACCATCTAGAAAAATCTATCTTACTTATTTTCTTCAAATCTTCAACCTGAGAAATCTTAAACTTATCAAGCAACAATAAAACCCTATTAACACTCTGCCCTTTATAACATAATAAAGCCAAATCCTCTAATTTATCAACATCAAAAATAACGCAACTCTCTTTAATCTCAGTTTTGGCTTTTATTAACTCAGAGATCTCTTTTGCAGAAATATCTTCTATTCCTTTATAAGAAATAGCTAAACCTTTCATTATCTAAAATAACTCCTTTAAATGAAAACCGCGCGCATACAAAATTATAAGTCCAATGATTAAACCAATAAGAGCACTTAGCCAAGGCAAAGAAGGAAATAAAAATTCATCAGCCAACATCCAAATTCCTCTCCAAAAAAGGATAATTGCACTCGCTACTAAAATAGCTACAGGAAGATGATATCTTTTCTCAAATTTTTCAATTGGTGCAACTCTTTTTTTCATACATTTAAAGAAAATAAATGACTATTTAAACTTTATTCTTTTACAATCCTTGCAGCAGCAACAACCTTGTCTCCTTCTCCTAATCTCATTATTCTAACACCTTGTGTTGCTCTGCCTATCTTGCTCACATCTTTAGCATTAACCCTAATACCAATGCCTTTTTTGCTGATTAACATTAATTCATCTTCATCTGTAACAGATTTAACAGCAACAACCTTGCCGTTCTTCTCAGTGCATTTTATATTTATAACACCGCTTCCTCCTCTATTAATCAGCCTATAATCTCCAACAGGCGTTCTTTTGCCATAGCCTTTTTCAGTTACAGTTAATAAAGTTCTGTCTTCTCTTCCAACAACCATCTCAACAACTTTGTCTTCTTGCTTTAATCTTATTCCTCTAACGCCTCTTGCTGTTCTTCCCATAGGCCTTAATGCCTTTTCACGAAATCTTACAGCTATTCCCTTTCTTGTTGCTATTATCAGGTTTCTCTCCCCATCTGTTTTTCTAACACTAATTAATTCATCACCAGAATCTAACTTTAAAGCAATAATTCCTCCTCTTCTTGGCCTGGAAAACAATTCTAAAGAAGTTTTCTTTATTACTCCTTTTCCAGTAACCATAACCAAATAGCCTTTAAATTCTTTTACAGGAACAAAAGCAGTCACCTTTTCTCCTTCTCCTAATCTCAATAAGTTAATAATTGCTTTTCCTTTGCTTTGTCTGCTTGCTTCTGGGATTTCATAAACCTTTAGCCATTTAACCTTTCCTTTATTAGTAAAAAATAAGATATAAGAATGTGTATTTGCAACAAACAAATCTTCAATAAAATCTTCT
>JAHWIT010000053.1 GCA_019322455.1 Candidatus Woesearchaeota archaeon | reverse complement strand
TTGAAGGATCAGTATAATTTATCTTATAGGTATATTGCTGAGTTATTGCAGAGAGATGAACGAACAATATGGACTGTTTACAACAGAGCCATGAAGAAGATTAATAAGTAATAAAAGTATTCTAATTATTATAAGTAGTATAAGTAATACCATAAATTATATGTTCTTAAAGTATTACTAGTAATGTAAGTAGTAAAAGTATTATAGATTATGCTTAGTAAGTAATAAGTATTACTAGTAGTATTTTCTATAAAAGTAATACTTTAAAAAAAGAAACATTTATATATAAGAAGTATTACTTTTAATACAATTAATATAAATTATAGTATTAATATAATTCATAAAAGTATTAAAATGGCTGGACAAAAAAAGGTAAAGATATGTATTTCTATAGATAAGGATGTTTATGAGAAGATAAAGAAATACTGTGATGAGAATCTAATAAAATTATCTTCATATATTAATCATGTATTAAAGAAGAATGAGAAATAAATTAAAAAGAGGCATAGTATTAGTAAGTATAATAGTTTTCTCTTTATTAATACCTTTTATCTTTGCTGAGACAGAAACACCAATTGGAACTTTTACTGTTGGTAATGCAGCACCAAATGCCCCATATAATTGGAATCCAACAACTACTCATAATAAAAGCGAGAATTTCACATGGACAGAGGGTTCTGATGATAATGGAGATCCTGTTTCTAACTATGTATGTATTTCAGCTGATACTGATGATGATTCATGTGATGTTGTTGCTACTGGATTATTAGCAGATCCTTATTATAATTTTACTCAATCTGAATCAAACTGGGATTATACATGGGGAACAGCATCAAGGAATTATTATGTTAAATTAACTCCTAATGATGGAACTGAGAATGGAACAGTAAATGATACAATCTCATTTACATTAACAGATGCTCTTCCAACAATAACAGGGCAAACTTCTGATGCAAGTAGTGATGGAGATAAGGATGTTGGAGAAACAATTACATTTTCAATGACATCTCATGGAGATACAGATGCAAATGACAATCATTCAGTAAGAATCTGTATAACAGATTCAATTAATACAAGCGGAGAGTGTCCTGGAGGAGAATATTGCAATGAGCATAATTCAACTTATAGTGATGATGCAAGTTTAGCCTGCACTTATACTGCACAGCAATCTGATGGAAGTTCAAATACAGCTTATTTCTTTGTTTGCGACTGCCCTCCAAATGATAATACTTGTCCTGGACAATGTTCTGCATCATCTTCTCATACATTTTATGTAAATCATGCGCCTTCAGCAAGTTCAGTTGATATATTACCAAATGCACCAAGTTCTGCACAAGATTTGAATTGCAGTTATACATTTAGTGATACAGATGGAGATTCAGAAGGGTCTTCAACATATAAATGGTTTAACTGGACTGGAAGTGCCTGGAATGATGTTGGTATAAATAGCAAGATATTGGGAGCTGGAAATACAAGTAATGGAGAAACATGGATGTGTGAGGTAACTCCTATTGATGAGCATGCTTTTGCAGGAAGCGCTGTTAATTCAACAAATGAAACAATGGGCAATGCTGCTCCTGACCAACCAACTACATTCACAATACAAGATGGAGCTTCATCATTTGATTCATCTTCTTTAGATACTCATGATGTTACACCAAATATAAATTGGTCAACTTTTGATAATGATGGAGATCCTGTGACAACTTATGTATGTATTGCAACTAGCGGTGCAAACAGAGATGCTAATAATTGTGATCTAAATTATACAGAAACTACAACTGATTCTGTAACAGCTGTTTCTGGATTGAGTTACTCAGGAACAAGTGTAACATATTATATAAGATTAACACCAAATGATGGAAGTGAAAATGGAACAGCTTTAGATACTCAATTTGATATATTAAATGCTTTTCCAAACACACCTTCTGGTTTAAGCCCTACTATAACACATAATCAAACTCCAAGCTTAAGCTGGACTGCAACTGATCCTGATGATGGTAGTGTAGACGGCTGGCCTGCTGATACTTTAACACATTATATTAGAGTTGGAACAAGTTATGGAGATGCAACTTATGAAGATAATACTGATGCAAATAATGCAGGAGAAGTTGTAGATAATCCAATTCCTTGGGGAAGCCCAAGTGGAGATTATGCAAATAATACTGTTTATTCAAGTATTTGGTCAACAGATGGTAATGGAGGAACATCTGCTTATTATAATACTACAATAGTATTGTATGATTATTTGCCTAATATAACTAATGTTCAAATGACTGATGATGGAAGCGCTTATTCAAGCTGTACATCAGCTAGCTGTGCTTTAAGTCCTATAGAACATACAAATTCAACTGTTGCTGTAGAGATTACTGCTACTGATACTGATAATGATTGTGATGTTGGAGGAAATAGTGCAGCTTATATGCATCTTTGCATATTCACATCAGGAACATGCGATGAAACAGCTTATAATTATTCATGGCAAGTAGATAGTGTTGCAAGATCAGGAAGTACATGCACTTATACATTTAGTACAAATAAAACAGCATCTGACTCAACACCAGAGTTTTTCAGGCTGCCTAATTCAAGTTATAAATTGCATGTAAATGTATCAAGCCAGGGAGGAGAAAGATCTAGTGATGCAGAGCAGGATGCAAACTGGACTTTTGGAACATTAAAGGCAATAGATTATCCAACTGTTGTAACATTAGGAGATGGAAGCCCTACACTAGGGCAGTGGAATAATGGTACTAATTTATCAACTATGACTAATTGGGGAAATGATAATTTGAATATTCAATGGAATATGTCTGATCCTGATTCTGGATCAGATACTTGGACATTAAATGGTACTGATGTACAGATAGATGATGATACAGGACTTACTACTGAAACGTCAGGCTATTTATCACCTGTTAATATAAATTCAACTCAAAATACATTTGAGCCTGGAACAGGATTAGAGGTTTGCAGTTCAGCTAGCTGTGATGATGCAAGCTTAAATGAAACATTAGCTACTTATTATCATATTTCACCTCCACTTGGATTATTAGCAGGTGTATATAATTCAACTATAACAATACAAATATCATAAGAGGATTAAAATGAGAAAGACAATATTATGGATATTAGGGATATTAATTATAATGCAGATAGCTTATGCAGGGGTTACAAATCCATTGCCAACTGAATTAAATTTATATAAAGGAGAAACAGGAAGATTTAAATTTCAAATACAGACAGTTGCTAGTAATCAAGAAATAGAATGTGTTTATCGTTTAGCAGAAGAATCTCCTTTGTCAGTAAGTTTTGATCCTGCTACAATTGTAGTTCCAGCTGGCACTGTAAGAGATGTTTATGGTAGTGTTACTGCTCCTAGAGATTTAGATTTTGGAACTTATGAAGAAGAGTTTTGTATTTCTTGTAAACCAACTCAAGGTACAGCAGGTACATCAGTTCAAATAGAAACTTGTGATCTTCCAATTAAAGTTAATGTTGTTGAAGAAAGAACAAGAGACAATATGTATATTCCTCCAAGGCCGTTTCCATTTATTGGTAAAGTGCTGATTGGAGCAGGAATATTAGTATTATTATTGATAATTATCTATCTAGTGATTAGAATGATAAAAAGAAAACAAATGTTAGGAAGAAAAGTGATTAGAAAGCCACTTAAGAGAGCAGTAAAAAAGGTTAAGAAAAAAAGATAATTAAGATGTATAAGATATACATAATAATTTTTTTATTTCTTTTATTTATTCCATTTAGTACAGCGATTGTTTCAAAAGCAATAGTAGATATTCCTAATGAAAGGCCTCTTATTAATGCAATTTCTATTTCAGGAACAAATAGTAAATCAATAAGGATAAGGATTATTGATAAAAATGGAATCAATGATATTGATTATGTTAAATTAAAGATTGTTTTTGTTGAAGATGGCATTGAAAAAGATTTTAGATTTGGAACAGAGTTTGTAGAGATGGAACAAATTGAGGATTTAGAGATTGAAGGTGTTTATGAATATAATTTTGAAATGAATGAGGAAGATAAAGAAGGAATTTACAGAGTTAAGATTGAGATTAGTGATGGTGAAGAAGAGATAGAAGCAAATCAGGATTTTGAATTTTCAACTGAAACAATGCCTGTAGGAGCATTTTTAAATGTTCCTGGAACAGATACAAATATATTTGATTTCTTTAGAAATGTTTTTTCTTCAATAGTTGGCTGGTTTAGGTAAAGATTTTCTTGGTTTTAACTCCAACATTTTGCTTTTTGTCTAGTTCTGCTGGCAAAATGTTGGAGATACATTTTTCCGCGCTTTTTTGCTTTATGTTAGAGAAATGGCAAAAAAGCGCGAATAAAGGTTAAAAAAATAGAAATATTTTTATACTATTAAAAAAACTATTAAAAATAATAGTATTATAGAGGAAAATGGTAAAAATACAAAAATTAACTTCT
>JAHWIT010000052.1 GCA_019322455.1 Candidatus Woesearchaeota archaeon | reverse complement strand
TATCTAATTCAATAGGGGTTACTAGCATTGCAAATATTTCTTCTAATTCTGCTCCTTTGTATTTCTTTTTAAGAATTGACTTTAATTTGTACTCTGTTGTGTGCAATGGCTCGTATTGTGACCCCCAGTAATATGCAATGCCTTCAGCTATTAAATAAATCATTTCCAACAAATATTTTCCTAATTCTTCATCGCTTAATTTTTTAATATCTTTAGAATTTATTTCATCAACCTTTTGCATATATCTTCTTTTTACATCTTCAAGATCTTTCATATATTTAACAAAATATTCTTTGTCAAGGAACTTTTTTCCTTGTTCTATTACATCTGGAATATTATCCTTTGATATAAGAAATCTTAATTCACTATTTATAGCAAGCATCATATAATCCTTTGTTGCACAACCTGGAAGATGTGAAAAATCCTTAAGAGTCTTAACACAAGCAACAGGACTAGGCATAGTTACATAATCCTTCCACCAAAAAACAAAATCTTTTTTCATTTTAATCAAAAAAACAAAGAAGAAAATTATTTCTTCTTTTTCTCTCCTTTTACTTCATAATCTGCATCAACAACATTGTCATCTTTGCCTTTTTTCTCTTGTTTTCCTGCTTTTCCAGATGCCTTCTGCTTCTTAGCCTGCTCTTCAGCTGCTTTTCTGTACAATTCAGTTGCTGCTTCTGAAGCAATCTTCTCTATTTCCTCTAATTTCTTCTTAATCTTAGCAATATCCTTTTTCTCTGGCTTCATTAATTCTTTCAGTTCATCAACATGCTTCTTAATTGGCTCTAGTTTAGATTTATCTACCTTGCCTTCCATATCCTTCATTGATTTCTCTGTTGTATAAATCAAAGTATCTGCTTTGTTAATGGTCTCAACTTCTTCCTTCTTTTTCTTGTCTTCTTCTGCATGAGATTCTGCTTCTTTCTTCATCTTTTCAACATCTTCTTCATTCAGCCTGGTGCTTCCAGTTACAGTAATCTGCTGCTGCTTGCCAGTTCCAAGATCCTTAGCACTTACATTTACAATTCCATTTGCATCAATGTCAAAAGTAACCTCAATCTGAGGAATACCTCTAGGTGCAGGTGGAATTCCAACCAAGTCAAATCTTCCTAATGTTTTGTTGTCAGCAGACATTGCTCTCTCTCCTTGCAGTACATGAATTGTTACAGCTGGTTGACTATCAGCTGCAGTTGAAAATATCTGGCTTTTCTTCGTTGGAATTGTTGTATTTCTCTCAATCAATTTAGTAAATACTCCTCCTAAAGTCTCAATTCCTAAAGTCAATGGAGTTACATCCAACAACAAAACATCCTTAACATCTCCAGCTAAAACTCCTCCTTGAATTGCTGCTCCTAATGCAACAGCCTCATCTGGATTTACTGATTTATTTCCGTCTTTGTTAGTAATCTCCTTAACAAGCTTCTGCACAGCAGGTATTCTTGTTGAACCTCCAACAAAGATAACCTCTTTTAATTCTCCCTCAGATAATTTTGCATCCTTTAATGCCTGCTCTGTAGGTCCTTTTAATCTCTCTAATATTGACTCAATTAACTTCTCAAACTCTGCTCTTGTTAAATCATAATTTAGATGCTTTGGGCCTGTATCAGTTGATGTTACAAATGGTAAATTAATTGTTGTTTTTTGCGCTGAGCTTAATTCAATCTTTGCCTTTTCAGCTGCTTCTTTTAATCTTTGAAGTGCAACCTTATCTTCTCTTAAATCAACATTATTATCTTTCTTAAATTTATCTGATATCCAGTCAATCAATATATCATCAATATCATCTCCTCCTAAATGGTTATCTCCTGAAGTTGCTTTTACCTCAAATACACCTTCTGACAATTCCAATATAGAAACATCAAATGTTACTCCTCCAAAATCAAATACCATTACTACTTCATCCTTCTTCTTATCCAGACCATAAGCTAATGAAGCAGCTGTTGGTTCATTAATAATCCTAAGTACATTCAACCCAGCAATCTTTCCAGCATCCTTAGTTGCCTGCCTCTGGCTATCCTCAAAATAAGCAGGAACAGTAATAACAGCATTTGTCACCTTTCCACCTAAATAAGCCTCTGCATCTGCTTTTAATTTCTGTAATATCATAGCTGAAATTTCCTGCGGTGAATATTCCTTTCCATCAACATTTACCTTTTCATCGCTTCCCATCATCCTTTTTATGCTTCTAATAGTATTCTCTGGATGAACAATAGCCTGGTTCCTAGCTACCTTTCCAACTAATCTTTCTCCATCCTTAATTGTTACAACAGATGGGGTTGTTCTATCACCTTCTGCATTTGGTATTATTGCTGATTTTCCAGCCTCCATTACAGCTACAGCTGAAAATGTTGTACCAAGATCTATACCAATTGTTTTACCTGGTACAGCTTTAGCTTTCTCGCCACTGGCTTTTGTTTCTTCTTTTGCCATTTTATATTCGCCTCCATAATCATAATTTTTTAACCTAAATAAGCAGGAACTGCTTCTTTTGTGGATTTTTCATCCTTTGACTCCTTCCTCTCCTTTTGTGCCTTTTTCAACGCCTTTGGCATCTCTATCTTGCCATACTTCTTTTCATACTCTTCAACCATCTTTGTCAACAGCTCATTTATCTTCTTTGCATGAAATACATCAACTAAAACAACATTATGCCTAATATTCACATAAGGTGTTTCCTTGCTTCGTGGATCATTTCTTGGAGTTACGCTCTTAAAATCCAATATGAATTGTGTTGGATTAAAATTAACAGTCAATTCATGTGCAAAAAACTCTTGCCCATCATTTACTCCTATGTTTATTTTTTTACTCTCCGCCATCTTGTCCCACCTCTTTTCCTAGTATATAACATAATTCTCCTGGCCTGTAATGTGAGCTTAGTTTTCCTTCTACTTTATATCCTAATTTCTTGAAAAAAGAAGGACCTACTTTCTCACTTTCAGCAATCTTTATCTCAATCTTGCCTTTTCCAACTTCTTTTTCAGATTCTTGAATTAATTCAGCCATTATCTTTCTCATAGGAGCCTTTGCTGCAATTCTCTTCAAACTAGCTAAAACATGACCACCAATATTTTTTTTAACAAGCACTAATCCACCCATTACCTTTCCATTATCATCTGCAACCAAAAATTCTCCTTTCTCTTTCATCTTCTCCAAATGCTGCATTATTTCTTCATCGCTTTTTGTAAACACAGCATGCACTGGAAAAAACTTCTTATATATTGGTATTAATTTCATTAAATCTCCTTGTTCTAATTTTCTTATTTGCATTTTTATTCCTCCATTTTATAAACAGCTTTTTTTAGCTCTTCCAAATCCTTTCCTTCTATAATTTTTCCATGTCCTGGAATAATTACATCAGCTATATCAACAATCTTTTTAGCACTGTCAATATAATCCAGATTTATTGGAATTCCAAACAATCCTTTTTTTATATATTCTTCTTGAATCGCATCTCCTGCTATTACATATGATTTACCTTCACTTTCTACAACTATAGAAAGATGTGCTGAAAGATGCCCTGGTGTTTTTATTCTTTTAATTCCAGGGATTTTAATTAAATCTATGTCATTATAAGCATCTAAACTTTTATCTGGAAACAACACACCAATTCCTGCTACCCTTTTTGCATTTTTGAATAGGTAGTTATTTGATACATGGTCATCATGTGAATGTGTAATAACAACCCATTCTACGTCTTCTGGTTTTAATCCTTGTTTTTCTAATGCTTCTAATATTTCTTCTTCATAACCTAAATTGCCTGTGTCAACAATAATATTTTCTTCTCCTTTTTTTTCTGCTTTTAATAAAACTACTGTTCCACATATCTCTTTACACGAATTAAAAATATCTTCTCCTTTTGGACCTAAATCAGTATGCACTCCTTCCTTTAAAACAATGACTTTCATTTTAGCACCTCATAACTCAATATCTTCTTCAAAATCTTTTTATCAGGAACTAAATCTTTTAATTCTCCTCCTTTGATTGTCTTTCCTCCTGAATCCAAATACAACTTCCATTCTCTGATTGATTGTGGATCATCTTCATTAACAAAATAATTCAAGTCAAACCAAACAGTTAATTCCTCTCCATATTCACTGCAGTTTCCAACTTTGCATTGCAATGGTTTAACTTGATGTATTTTGCATTTTTTATCGCTTAAAAAAGCGCATTCTCCATAAGGTTTATTGTTTGTTTTTGGTTTTGGCCTTGATAGTTTTGTATTGAACAACTCTTTTTCCTCTAAATATTTTTCCTGAAGTTCTTTTTCTGTT
>JAHWIT010000051.1 GCA_019322455.1 Candidatus Woesearchaeota archaeon | reverse complement strand
TCTAAATTCTCTTTTATTGTTATATCTTGTATAGGGCATCTAATATCCTCTGAAAAACTCCAGGAAAACAACCTAAACCTGGCATTTGATTCAACACTTGTCTTGCACTGTGCTACCCAAGCTGAAAATTCAGATGATTCCCTAATACCAACTTGAAAATATATAAGAATAATCATAGTTAATAATCCTATAGCTAACAATGAAAGCCATATCAATGCTTGCGATTTTTTAGATAACATTTTAATTAATTAATAATGAACATAAAGATATTTCTTCAGGAGCCTTTCCTTGCTCTAATTGGACTTTTAATTTTATACTCAAATCTGTTCCAGGCTGTACTAATGAAATACCACCAATTGCATTACATTCAGGACATTCTGAAAACGCAGCATCAGCAGTATAATAAAGAGTCGCACCTCCAACTATTCCTGCTAAACTTGTCAAACCTACTGCTGTAAGTGACAAACTAATTCCTCCAGTAGGAATTGCAAGTAAAACTCCACCGACAATTGCACCAACAGATAAAACTCCACCGACAATTACTCCAGTGTAATGTAAAAATATACTTTTTTGTTCTCTCTTATACATATTTATTATAATATGAGAATCAGGAAGTATTATTGTATCTTTTGTCTTACTAGCCATATCATTCAAAGTAGCTTGATTAGGAGGAAGTTCCTTATACAAATATTGCCAATATGTTATACCTTTACCAGGCATCTCAGTCTTAGCCAAATAATTTCCAATTGGTTTAATTACTCTATCCTCAACTGAAATTTTATCATTATTCATAAAATCCATTAAATCATCATCAAATCTAATTGGCTTGCAAAACAAACAATAAGATTCTCCCTTCCCCTCTCCCCAAACAGTAAAAGGATCGTATGTTCCTTCACCAACCATCTTCCAACAATCAGCCATTGCCTTTGCAATTATTCCATGTGCTTTATCCTGATTTATCTTATTATTTCTAACAAGATCTTTCTTTTTTAACACTACTTCACACATCTCATTCCTAGGGCATTTTATACCAGAAATAGGAGATCCAGCTTTGAATTTTTTGGCTCTGGCATTTGACAAAATACTCAAACTACATGCCTCAAACTTAGCTTCGCACTTTGATTCTGTAGAAAACTTTACAACAAAACCTCCAAGAACAGCAGCACTAGCTAAAACTATGATAATCAATGCTAATGTTCCAAAATCTGCTTTTTTATTCATGGAAATAACATTCCCTTAAGTTTTATTATGATTATATATCCCATTAAAACTGCAAAAATAAGGAATAAAATCAATCCTAACAATTGCCATATATTAAATCTTCTTTCCATTTTAACCGCACACATCCATTCTTATTCTCATAATCTGTCCAGCAGCTGATATTATATGTGTTGCTGATTTTCTTTCTCCTAGACATGAATCAGGAATCTTATCAGATTTATTAATATATACTTGTCCTGGTTCAATTGTAGCTGAAAGCCTGTATTCTATATTCCATTCATCCAATGTCTTGCTTAATATATCATCTACAGTTCTGTCCAAACAATCACAATATCCTCGATATTCTGGTATTGGCTCAGCGCATTTCTTAAGCAGCTCAGATATTGTCAATCCATCACAATTAGTAGTTGTCTGCAGCATTGCTGTTAATGTATTTTCAGCTATTTCTGCATGTGAATATGTTTTAATTGTTGTTGGTCTTCTTGATATTGTAAACTGCAGTATAAAAATCATTGCAACAGCTAATAAAATTACAATAACAATCAATCCCATTATTTCTACCTGGCTTTTTTTATTTCTTTTAATCATAAATATCCACATTTAATATTCCAAATGTACAAACTCCTGGAAGATCTCCGCAAGTCCCTAATCTTTTTGCATCATAAACAGAAACAGGAAATCTTATAGGTATTTTTTTTGTAAATTCTTCAGGAGACCCATTATAAATCTGTATCCTGATTTCAGTTGAGTTTAAAACATCTTTAATAAGATAAATCTCTGCTTTTCCAAAAATATTTGAATAAAAATTAAAATTCTCTTCAACATTATTGCTAAATATATCTGCTTTGTCTAAATCAACACAAGCTGTAAAAGCAACATCAAAACCTCTTGTACATCTTATCTCAGGCATATAAAATGCCTTTAAACTAGTTGCAACAGCTCTTTTTACAGTAGCAGCCTCCTGCTGTTCTCTTATAGCTGATTTTTGATATTGAGCATAAAATATAAATGCAAACAAAATCAAGATAAAAAAAACTACTAATACTCCTATAGTTTCTGTCATTTTTATTTGAGATTTCTTAGAAATTTTAAAATTTCTAAGGCTCAAAAACCGCGCAAAGCGGTGCCAAAAATCTTCGATTTTTAAGCACTTTGTTTTTGTTGTTTTATTCATTTTAATAAATTAATATACACCCCTGTAATATCTCATTTCTTTCCTTAATCCCCATATTGCCTACAACAGAACTTTGAAACCTCTGCGCATCACAAAAACCACTGTCTAAATCTTTAACACACAAATCACTCATATACAAAATTTCATCAAAACCTGCTAAAGAATATATAGGCCCGCATATTGGATCTGCTGAAAAATGGCTAATCAATCTCCCTGTTCTTTCTTTATAAACTTCACTAACTAATTTTAATCTATTCAGCATCTTTTTTAATCCGCATTTATACATTCCAGCATCCTCTGCAAATATTGCTGCATAATACAAAGCATCCTTTTCATTAAAAGAAGTTAAATAAATTGCATTTCTATCAGCTACAAATCTATTCCCTTGCTTTTTATAGAATCTTACAAAATTTGATTCTACTTTTATAGCACTTACATCCTTGTCTTGTTTATTTTGCAATCCTCTATTTGCACTTAAATCAATGTTTACTGGATCAACACCAATAAAAACAAATTTTATTTTATAATTGCTTGTATCCAAAGGATCACTTACACTTGTCATTAAATCAACTGCTAGCGGATCAGGCATATCATTCTTCATATCTATAGCAGTGTCCTCCACATTTGGATGATGAAAAATAACATATCTTACATCAGAAGAACTTACCATCATCAAATTAGTTATCTTAAAAGGAAAACTCCACGGCAAAGACCATATTACCAATTGTTTTCCTTTAACCAATCCAGGAGAAAAAATAACCTCTGTTGGTGTTTGTCTGGGAATCCCTGTTCCTTTTATACTATACTCTGAAACACCTGTTCCATAATCACAAATAAATTCAAACTCTGTTTTTGGAATATCAATTATATGTATTGCCTCTTCCTCCCCGCTTCCAGCTCCAACAAATATCTCTTCAATATCAGAAATAAGTGTTATTGTTATCTTCTCTTCTGCAACAGCCTTTTGCCTGTATATCATAGTCACAAAAAACAAAAGAATTATTGCTCCTGCAATCAAAATAAATACCCAATGAAATGGAATTGCTAATTGAGCTTTTTTAGATTTCATTGTCCTGAAATTTTAACATAATTGCCAAAACTCTCTAATCTTATATCCAATCTAGCTTGTTTTGTTGGAATGCATAAAAAATCATCAGAAACTTCTATGTGTGGTAGCCAGATTGCTGGCCTTTCTTCTCTCGGTAATATAAAAACATTTTCTTCTGCACCTTCTGCAACACTTAATTTTATTGTTCTATCTTTTCTATAATTCAATAAACTAGGTGGAAGATCTTCTATAGCTGTACTAATTAAATTAGAAGAAACAAAGCAAATCTCTTCAACATCTCCAGGAACCTTTAATGGTTTTTTTTCATTAAAAATAGAAACACTTCCATACTGAGGAAGCAATACCTCAACCTCACTTTCTAATTCTGTCTTAAATTTAATAAAAACAACCTCTTCTCCTCTTTTAATAAAAGAACTAATTGAATAATATCCATAATAAAGTATCAAAGCAAAAATAAACAAAGCCATAATATAAATAAATACCTGACTAATTTGAGATTTTTTCATTATAATATATTTATTTTTTCTTTTGAGATAGCTTGCCTTTTTTCTTTGATGGAATTGTTTTTGGACTTTTTCCATGTTTGATTCTCTTTTTAATAAGTTGAGTTAATTTTTCAAATTCCTTTCTCTCGCCTTTAGGAATCTTTGCTCTTTTTAATAAAGATTCAATAGGCTTGCCTTTTGTCAAATGTTCTTCAGTTAATCTTGTTAATCTTTCAAATTCCTTTTCCTTTTTAGGAATCTTAATCACCTTTGCCAATGGCTTAAAAATCTTTTTCTCTTTTGGTTTTATTACAACAGGCTTCTTTTTTGGTTTTCCAGCCTTAAATACCCCAAAGAATTTTTCTCTTCGTTTTCTTTTTGCTGCTTCTCGTTTTCTTCTTAATTCATCTAGCCTAATCTCTTCTGTTGTTATTGTTGGTCTTGCTCTCGGTGCAGCAACAGGTCTTGCAGGAGGTCTTGCTGCAGGCACTATTGGTGGTTTTCCCATTACCTTTGTTACATAATAATAAGCAAAATATCCTCCACCACCAATCAAAACAATAATCAAGATTACCAAAATAATAGTAAATATGCTTATACCAGGAGGAACTGAATATTCATCAAGAGGATCAGTTCCTTCATCAACCTCTTTTTTATCTGAAAATCCATCTCCATCAGTATCTTCTTTATTTGGATTAGTTCCTTCAGTATATTCATCCTTATTTTTTAATCCATCATCATCCAAATCAGTTTCAGCATCAGATGGATCCTCATGATCAAGGCCATTTAACTTTTCCCATCTGTCATCCATTCCATCCCCATCAGTATCCTTTTCTGAATCAGCGCAACCAAACTCATCTACTGCTTCTCCATAAGGAGTACTAGGACAACTGTCATTAATATCAGGAACATTATCATTATCCAAATCAGCTAAATCAGGAATAGTTGGATCTGTTCCTTGTGTATATTCAATATAATTTGTTAATTCATCATTATCACAATCCTCTTCCTTGTCTGATATAGTATCTCCATCAGAATCAGAATTATTTGAATCTAATATACAATCTACAGAACTATACTGTTCTTCCCAATAATCTGGCAGTAAATCTCCATCAGAATCAATCTCATCAGGAGCACATCCATAATAATCGCTTGTCTCATCAACAACAATCTGATAAATATCAGTAACAGGAGTATTTGGACATATATCATTTTCATCCAAGACGGTATCTCCATCTGAATCATTTATTTCTATATATGTTATTCCTGATGCAGGATTTCCATTAGTATCTGAAACATTATAGCAAAAATAAATTGGAGGACTTAATGGAATTGCTCCAATATAATCATAAACATTTGCATTACAACCAACAGCAGTATCTGCCCAGCCATACTTTATTCCTTTACAACCATATACATCTGTACAAGTTAAAGAAACCTCTATTATTGATCCTATTAATGTCTTATTTACTATCACTGTTGGTGGTGTATTATCATCAATACATTCAGGATCATCTAAAGCCAAAACAGTAAATTGATCACTTGAAATTGCATCCCTGTCACTTATCCAGTTTCCTGCATAATCGCTTGCCTTTAATCTAATACTATATAATTCACCAATTGTTAAATTCAATCCATCAATATCAGGATTGCTGTCAGTTGTGATATTCCATACATTTCCAAGCAAAGGCCTTGCTCCTTTGTATATAATATAAGCATATTCATTTACTCCAGAAAGATTATCATTAACATCAAATTGTGGACTAACAGAATCATTAACACAAATATCAGTAACAGTTACATTCTCTATTACTGGCGGTGTTTCATCCACAACAACACTTATTGAAGAATCGTCAAAAGATTGATCCTCAAATTCACATTTAATATAATAAGTATAAATTCCCTCATTTAACATATTCATACTTATATAATGGAAAAAATTATCATCTGTATTAAATAAGGTTCCTTGTTGATCAAAATTAAAGTTTTGTATTTCAGAATATTTGCAGCCAGTTGCTCTACGTGTAGGTGCATTTGTCTCAGCACTTAAACTAAGAATAGCTGAGCTTTTATTTACTATATTATTTCCATTAAACACTCCAACCAAAGGATCAACTGATGTAAAAATTATTAAACTTCTTCTTGCTTCAAAATTTGTTACAAAAGCAATTATTGCAAAACTAGAAGAAATATCTCCTGCCTGATTCTTGCATCTTACATAATATTTATATTCAGTATTATCCTGAAGATCTTCAGCATTTATTATCTTTATCTGCTTCTTATAATAAGTTTTTGGAACAGGACTATTCAGAATAATATCACCAGCACTATTACAATCTCCATCACAACCATCAAAATAATAAACCATCTTATCATATGGAGTATCAATTGTGCTGTATTTGCATATTGTCTTGTCATCTGTTTCAACAATCAAATAACTGTCTTGTTTCACTATAAATTCATTAGTTCCTTCTGCAGAAGCAACACTTTGTGTAGCTATTGCCCTTTCAATTACAGGAGCAGTAGGATCATAAATAAAATTAAGATACTTAGGAACAGGATTTAATACATCTCCTGCTGGATTCCTGCATTGTATATACATATCAATATCATCTGAATTTGCTGAAAAATCATCTCCAGAAGTTCGGAAAGCAACAGGGAAATTATAGTATTCCTTTGTTTGTAAATCTTGTTCTAAAGTTGTAAAAAAGAATTTTGGACTTAGCTCAGAATAATCAAAAGGAGCATATGTATTAAATCCACAATCAGCAGTTGGTTTATTAGTCGTAATTCTTATATCAAAAGAAGGAACATTAACAACAACCTCTGCTTCCCTTATCTCTTGATATGGCTCTTCTAAAGTTATTACTAATGGTTCGCTTACTAATAATTTATTACAACTAACTAATCCTTCATTATCATTTTTATCTATTGATTTATAACAAACCAATCTTGATTCTGTTAAAGGAACTCTACCTACATAAGCAGTATCTGGCTCACAGCTTAATTTACCTAAATCAGCATCTTCACAATAAGTTATATTCTTACATCCAAAAACATATTCCCTTGGTGCACCCAATGGCTCATCATTACAAAGAAGCTCAATATCAACTGCTGAATCAAATGGAGGCAATTCAAATAATCCACTATATCTTCTATTAAATGAATCTATTACATTAAGCTCAGTTACAGGCCCTTCTAAATCTATTGTAAACTTAACAAGTTTAGTTGAAGGGCCTCCTAAATAATCACATTTTATACTAAATCTATCAATAAATTGATTTTGAGCTATATCTGTATATGCTGTTGATTCATATATCTTTGAACCAGGATCAGAACCATCTTCTCTATAAATAAGATCCTCAAACAAGGTTGTTCCATCATATAAAGAACAACTAGATTCCTCTTTAGTTTGAATTCTAAATACTATTGTTGTGTCCCTAGTAACCTTAGTAGGATTTAACAAAGTAATAAATGGTTTATGAACAGGAATCTGTCTTGTCTCTGTTTTTTCATTTCCAACCCTATCTATACAAATAATAGAATAACCATAAGTTCCTTCACTAAGTCCAGTATAAATTATCTGCTCTGGTAATCCAACATCAATTGTTTTTGAAATCCTTGAATCAGAAAATCCAGCTCCTGTTAAGTTATCCATACAATCTACTCTTTCATTTATTTCTATAGTAATTGGAAGTAATGCAACATCTCCAACAAACTCAGGATCATAATCAAAAATTTTAATTTCAGGTTCTTCAATATCTATTATTATCTGTTTTGTTTTTGTTTGCTCTCTATTGAAATTTGAATCAGTTGCCCAGTATTTAAGATAATAAATATTATTAGGATTTTCAATTGCCTTTTCTTCTATATATGCTTGAACATTTAAAATACTTGGACTAGAATCAAGTTCTCCTATAAGATTCTCTGAGCAGCAAAGATCAGGATCAGCTAATATACAATACTCAATTGAATCTATTAATTCATTTGATTCAAATGTTATAGTATTATTACTTATACTTACTACAACATGTTCATTTCCATTCTGAGTAACTGTTGTTATAGGAGGCTCTGTATCCCTTAAAACAGCTGGATCAATAGAATCTTGAACACCATCTAAATCTCCATCCTTAAAGCAACCAATTAAATCATCCCATTTACACTCCCCTAATCCACATCTGTCATCACTATAAACAATTGTACATTGTGGTTCAATATCTTCAGCATAACGAATTCCATCTCCATCACCAACACACTCTTCTCTTGATTCATAATCCTCACATTGCATATTTCCTGGTGTACATGCTTGACATCTTACTAACTTATCTGAATGAATTCCTTCTCCTCTTTCAGAATAACAGTCTCCTAATAATGAACATATGCTTTGATTGCATTCAAAAAACTGTGTTGGTGGTTTTGTATAATCACACAACCAGCACATATCCCTCTCTTCATAATCTTCAGGATAACAAAATCCTTGAACATAACTAGCAACAGTAGTATTCAGCCATGCACAATCATGGCCTTCTCCTTTTAAGCAAGTTGAATTGTCTAATCTACAAGCTAAACTTGATTTATAATCAAAACAACTATCAACCTCAGTGCAGCTTCTACAACTGTCATACATAGGGAATGTTGGATGTTGATCTAAAAAGCAAAAATTAGGTGAATCCTCTCCTACAAGAATGTCTGCTCCCCAACAAGTACTAGGAGCATCACAGACCCCCCACACATCATTTGCATCTGAACATACCATCTCTTTGCATCCTGTTTCACCATATCTATCAGGTCCAGCACAATACCATATTCCTTCTGGAACTTTCACAGAACAATCCTCTTCAATAATCAATTCATTATTTCCTCTACATTTTTTTCTTATATAATCTCCATCACAAAATCCAATCCATATCTCATTAATATCATCATATCTTCTCTCACATTCAGCATTTCCTAAAGTTATTTGTGCCTTGGTCTTATCAGTTACATTGCTTTCTTTGCAATCGCTTTCTGGATAATACGCCTTAATTTCATAATCATATGTTTTATTCCAAAGAACATCATTATCTTCATAAGAATAATATTCCTTAGCAACAGCTGCAATAATAGGAATTGTTTCTATTAAATTTCCATCATAATATTTGAATATATCAAAACCAGCAACAACATTACAGTCTCTTTTCCATGATAATATTACTGATCTTTTTCCTGGAACAGGCTCTGCTTTAAACTCTCTTGGTATAGTGCACTCAGTCACACCACACCCTTCTACTATTGGAACTAATTCTATATCTATTTCTTCAGGCACACCAGCTTCTAAAGATATTGATTCAGGATGAAGATATGATTGAAACCCTTCTGCAACCACCCTTAATGTATAAATATTAACAAGAGGAGCATTAATAGGTGAAATAATATATTTCCCTAAAATATTAGATATCGCAGAATAAGTTCCTAATTCTCCTGTTAATGTAATTATTGCTAAATATACTGGAAGCCCTGTATCATAATTTGTAACCAACCCAAACAAAGAAGAAAAATCTGCTCTAATTAATTCAAAATCTCTTTCCACAACACTATCATTAATTGCAAAATCTATCTCAGTATATGGTTCATATAAATCATGTTCCACTAAAACAGTATACAATCCAAAAGAAATATCAGTTATCTCATAATTACCAAACGAATCAGTTGTAGCTGTTTTTCCAGCAATAGAAACCCTTGCATCAAATAAATCAGCTCCAAGTGATGTTACCTTTCCTCTTAAAGTTCCTGTTAAAACAGATTCAATTGTAAAATTATACTCTTCCTCATCTTCTACTAAATCTATCACATCTGAAAAATCACTAAAACCAGTTGCTGTTATTTCAACTAATATGTCTGTTGCCCTTCTTATTCCTTCTATTCTATAAAAACCATTATCATCTGTTACGTTCGTAAATCCCCTTATCTCAACAGTTGCTCCAGAAACAGCTGCATCAAAAGCATCTTTAACATAACCTTCAACATTTGAATAATCAACAACCGTTATAAGGCCTGTACATTCTGAACTATCTAATGCTATTGAAGAGTCAAATAAAAATATGCTTCCTAAAATTACTGATTCACAATAATCAACACAATTTAATTCATATGAAGGACGTTCCCCAAATCCAACTGGATCATAAATATACTTAGTAATATCTTTTATACAAATACAACACCCTGTTTTGCATTCATCAATCTCTGCTGGAAGCCTTGTATCAATCTCAGTATGATTCAAACACAACGCAGCTGGATTCTTAAGCTCACAATATTGATCTATTTGCGCTTCTATTCCCCTGCCTAAACAAGTTCCTGGATCACATAAATTTGAAAAAGGATCAGGCAACACAGTACAATCATAACCCTCATAAAAATATTTATCTTCACAGTCAGCATCTCCTGCACAGCAGTCATCAGCTTCTATCTGATTGCAAATAAGAGCAAGAGGAAGTTCAGGATTTGTACAACAACCAGTTGCTTCTTGAGCAAATGAAAAAATAGCATAAAATAACAGAATTACACCTAAAACTACTAAAATCATACCTCTTTTTTGCATTTTATTTATATAATCCATTTTTAAACAATTTGCTTATTTAAATATTTGTTTTTTAGCCAAACACCTCTGTACAGCTTCCTATTATTGTGCAATCTCCATTAAAAATTCCATCAAAATTTTCATCACATTTGTATGTTGAATCAAAGTCTCCACAACCACAAGCATCTCCCTGATCAAGTTGTGTATTTCTATTTGTATCAACAACAGCACTTTCACAAAATTCCTCACAACCTTCATTTCCATAACACCATCCTTCTCCATTCTTTAATCCAAAAGCCTTCACACCATCACAAGACCCTCCTTCTGCTGCATTACAACCACACATATCTGAGTCAGTATATCTTGGAGGAGATCCATCACATATATTTCCTCTATCGCCACTACAATGAACTTGTCTTATTCTCTTTTTAAGCCCAACAGCACCAACACAAATAAAATCTTCATGACAAACCACATTTGTATCAGCTAATTTCCACGTTTCTGGATTATTAATATCACCTAAACAACAACTATGATTTGCCATAAATGGATCAGCTGTTGTATGATAAGGATAAGGATCAGAATCTGCTCTATAAGGAACACATTGCTTTTTTGTAATCTTAAAATCAGCAAATTCCTTTTGAGATAATTCTGTATAATAAAGATCAGCCTTCAAAGATACAGTTCCAGGCAATTCAGCATAACCAGTTATGTCCTCAATATTAATCTGCGCTTCAGAACATTCTTCTCCTGTTGGTATAATAATACAAGGATGTTCTGTTTCTAATTCATAAGTTCCACCATATTCAAACCACATATAAATATAATCTGCAAATGGATCTAAAGATTCCTCTGATATGGTTGCATTAAAGAAAAACGGATCTTCTATAGAATAAAAACTATTTCCATAAGGATTATAAAATGTTGCATTTGGTTTTAATGGTCTATCGACTAATAATCTTACTGTTTGCTTGTCTGACTCATCTTGATCAGTAGCAATAACAGTTACATTATGATAACCAATAAAGGAATCATTAATAACAAAAGTGCTTAAAGGAGCTATATCAGTCAAACTAAATTCAGGTTCATCACTTTCAGTAGAATAATACACAAAATCCTCATCAGGATCTGTTGCGTCAATAGAAGCAACAATTTCATTTAAACCATAAACCCCTGGAATAACTAAGTAATCATAAATATCCTTCCCTTTATCATTAATATCATAAAGATAAGAAGGGCTTCTGCTTATATAATTCAAAACAGGGGGCCTGTTCTTTCTTGCAAATTGGAAAATATAATTCTTGCCGTCTATCTTAGAAAAGGAATCATTCACAATAAATATATCTTCAAAACCATTCTCAATCATTGTCAACCTAATTTCAGGAGAATCCTCTAACAATACTATAGATTCATTCATCAAAACCGAATTAAGTACATAAGCCTCTTTTGTTATTAATTTTTCAACTAAATTATATATCTTCAAAAATCTTACTGGAATCTCTGCCTTAAATTTCTGAATATCAATTATAGGTTCATAATCCTGAAACTGCATTGTAATTGGAAATGTAACAAAAACAGCAACAGTGCGTCCAAAATTAATATCAACCTCTATTTCACCACCTGAAAAATTATAACCTGGAAAATTCTGTTCAAGTAAAGTAAAATTAGCACACTCCCTAATATCCTTCTCTATATACTTTGATAGTTGAGACTTAATTGAGAATCTATCTGCTCTTAATGAAGGTAGAACAGGATCACTAAATCCAAAAGGATATATATCATTTGGATCAGTAGTCTCAGTGCTAAATCTGCAGTAAGCCGGCTCATTTAATGCATGCACTGAAGAGCACGGCCACCAAACATTATAAAATCCCTCTCTTGGATGTATCAAATAAGAAACATTGTCTTCTTCAAAATAAACATTTGGAGCAATTGGAAATTCATACCCTGGCTGATTTTCATAAAAATATCCTCCTTGCCTGCCAATAATCAAAAGCCCTTCTTCAACTAAATCCTTTAAACAATCAGACACAAAAAATTGAATAGTTGTTGTTGCTAAAATAGACTCTGTTGTTTGTCTTGCTTCCTTTTCTAATCTTGATTCCTTTATAGAGCTTATTAAATAAAACATTGCTAAGAATAACATCAAAATAACAAGACCAATTATCATAAATAAAGTTAATTGTCCTTTTTTCTTTGTTGTTAGTAAATCTTTTCGTGATTTACTAACTCCAAAAAAATTCATTTTTCTGGTTGTTAGTAAATTTCTTCTTGATTTACTAACTCCAGAAAATTTCAATTTTCTGGTTAATATATTAACTGATTTCATTTTTTAACTAATTTTTGTTAATTTGTTAACATTAATTTTCTTTTGAATTTTATACCCCATAACTTAAACACGTCTTGCATTTCCTTGTCATTCTTTATAGGAATTAAAAAACATCCAGGAGCTAGAAATTTACCATTTAATCCTTTTACAATCCCTTGTTCATTACCTCTTCCTTTTAAACAATAAACAAATCTAACTGCTTTTGATTTTTGTATATTTGAAAGATTGTAAGTATAAAGTGCAAATAACTTAAGATTGTGTTTTTTAGAAAAATGCTCAAAAAATCTTTGATTTTTTAGCACACCAGAAATTTTCTTTGAAAATTTCTCAGTGTCCCTAAGAATACTACTATCCACCTCTTTTACCTTCATGTTAATATGTTAACTAAAAAAGAGTATATAAATCTTTTGGTTAATATGTTAACTTAAACCAGTACACTTACCTACTAAATTATCCCACAAAGCATAAAATTGCACAGGGGCTTCTTCAGTAAGTTCATCAATAGGAGCTTCAGCATATACAGCATAATTTGAACCTGACCTAGTGCAGTCATAAAATACACTATTTCCTGCAAAATTCTCTTGAGTATCCAAAATCTCTATAGCAGCACACACATCAGTTCCAACTAAATTTTGATAACTAGCAGTTAAGAATATCCTTGATAT
>JAHWIT010000050.1 GCA_019322455.1 Candidatus Woesearchaeota archaeon | reverse complement strand
AGCTTTCTTTCCTCTAACGCCTTCTAAAATCTTATAACCTTTTATTTCTCTCATCATTTCTAAGGCCTCCTTTTTATCAACAGGAGCAATTCTAAGTGACACATCTCTTAATACCTCAACAAAAACCCCCCCTAAACCAAATAAAATTGTAGCACCAAACTGAGGATCTTTTTTAACTCCAACAATAACCTCTATTCCTTGCTCCATTCTCTGTATTAAAACACCATCAATCTTTGCTCTTTTGTTTTTCTTTTTAACATTCTTAATAATCTCATCATAAGCCTTAATTAATTCTTCTTCATTCTCTATTCCAGTCTTTACTCCTCCAATATCACTTTTATGAATAATGTCAGGAGAAGAAATTTTTAGCACAACAGGAAAACCAGTCTTTTGAGAAAATTTAATCAGTTCTTCTGGTGTTTTTGCTAAAAAAGAATCTACTAAAGGAAATTTATATTTTTCAAGCAATTTTCTCGTCTTATTAAAATCCAATTGCATTTTTATTACATTCTATTTAAATTATTTAAACTTTTCCTACATTGTTCTATTCAAAATATAAATATTTATATATAAGTTATGTTTTATTAAAAAGTAACAGATACGCCTAAACTGCAGTAAAAAAGAGTAACATATTTATAGTGGTGATATCTATTCGTTTAGATTGATAGTAAAAATCTAATGTTTTAAAAAAGAGGGGGGAGTGCCAAATGATTGTTAAAGACGAATTTTTAAGCAAATTAAGACGGTATTTTTCATTGAATTTGTATGAAGTTAAAATATGGACTGCATTACTTTCTAGAGGAGTATCAACTGCTGGTGAATTATCTGATATTGCAAATGTTCCAAGATCAAGAAGCTACGATGTTCTAGAATCCTTAGAGAAAAAAGGATTTGTTGTAATGAAGCTTGGAAAGCCAATTAAATATATTGCTGTTTCTCCTCCTGAAGTTGTTGAAAGAGTTAAGAAAAATATGAAAATAGAAGCAGATGAAAAAATTAAAAGACTTGAAAACTTAAAAGAAACAGAGGTCCTTGGTGAATTAAACACTCTTCATAGCCAAGGCATAGAATTAGTTGAACCAACTGATTTGTCTGGCAGTTTAAGAGGAAGACATAATTTATATAATCATTTGGAACTTACTTTAAAAAATGCTGAAAAAAGCGTTACACTAATGACAACCTCTCAAGGCCTAATAAGAAAAGCAGAAGGCCTTAAACCAGTATTAGAAAAACTCAAGAAAAAAGGAGTCAGTGTAAGGGTTGCAGCACCAATAACAAAAGAATGCAAAAATGCAGTAAAAGAACTTGCTAGTTTAGCAGAAATAAGAAGCACAGCAGACCCAAAAGCAAGATTCTGTGTTATTGACGGAAAAGAAGTTATATTTATGGTTCTTGATGATAAAGAAGTTCATCCAACATATGATGTGGGAATATGGGTAAACTCTCCTTTCTTCGGTAATGCATTAAACAGCTTATTTGACATTGCATGGAAAGGAATGAAAAAAGCTTAAATAGCTTTTCTTTTTCTATAAAACCAATTACAAAAGCAGTTAAAAGAGATTTATAGTAACATTTTTAAACATTTCTCAATAAATTCTCAATAATGGATATCAAGAAATTAATTGATACACTGCATCCTTTAGAGAGAAAAGTACTGCCGGTTCTGGATAAAACTCTAGACTTTAATGAAATTTTAAAACAAACAAATCTAAAAGATGTTGAAGTTATGCGTGCTTTGCAGTGGTTAGAAAATAAAAAAGTTGTTAAATTAAAAGATGAACTCAAAGAAGTTGTTGAATTAGGAAAAAATGGAAAAGAATATCTTCATAAAGAATTTCCAGAAAAAAGATTTCTAGCTCAAATCAAAGAGGCTAAAAAAGATTCAGAAGAAATAATCAAGTCAGCAAATCTTTCAAAAGAAGAATTTGGAGTTAGTGTAGGAACTTTAAAGAAAAATTCTGCAGTATTAATTGAAAAGAAAGACAATAAATTAATATTTTCAATAACACCAATGGGAAAGCAGCTTTTAGAAAAAACAGATGAAGAGAACCTACTAAAAAAACTTCCAGCAGAACTAAAATCATTAAATGAGCAAGAAAAAGCAACATACGAGAATCTAAAAAAGAGAAAAAATATTATAATCTCAAAAATACAAAAAACAAAAAAAATAGAACTAACTGATTTAGGTAAAAAAGCAGCAAAAGAAAAAATTACAGACAAAAAAATAATTGATAGATTAATTCCAGAATTGCTTCAAACAGGAAATTGGCAAGGAAAAAAATTCAGAAGATATGATGTTGAAATTAATGTTCCTGAAATCTATGGAGGAAGAAAACAGCATTATAGAAGATTTTTAGACCAAGTTAGAGAAAAATTCTTGTCAATAGGCTTCTCAGAAATGGATGGCCCGGTTGTTGAATCTGATTTTTGGGATATGGATGCCTTATTCATGCCTCAATTCCATTCTGCTCGTGATATTCACCAGGCATATTACATAAAAGATCCAGCATATTGCAAACTAGATGAAAAAATAGTTGAAAAAGTAAAAAAAGCTCATGAAAATGGATTTGAAACAGGCAGCAAAGGATGGCAGTATAAATTTGATGTCAAAAGAACCCACAGAAACTTGCTAAGAACACAAGGAACAGCCTGCTCAGCAAGAATGTTAGCTTCTAAAGATCTAAAAATTCCAGGAAAATATTTTGGAATAACAAGATGCTTTAGATATGATGTAATTGATGTAACCCATAATTGTGATTTTTATCAGACAGAAGGAATTGTTGTAGAGCAAGGGCTTAATCTAAAACATTTGTTTGGATTATTAAAAATGTTTGCAAAAGAATTTGCAGAAACAGATGAAGTAAAACTAGTTCCTGCTTATTTTCCTTTTACAGAACCCTCTGTTGAATTATTTGCAAAGCATCCAAAACTAGGCTGGATTGAATTAGGGGGAGCAGGAATCTTCCGTCCAGAATTAGTCAAGCCTTTAACAGGAAAAGAAGTTCCTGTAATTGCATGGGGCTTGGGTATTGATAGAATTGCAATGTTCAAACTTGGAATCAAAGATATAAGGCAGTTATTTAGCCATGATCTAAAATTTTTAAGAACAACTAAATTAGTATAAAATGCCAACCATAACATTTTCACTAAAAGATTTGCAGAATTTAGTAGGAAAAAAACTGACAATTGAAGAGATTGAAAGCCTTGCAAGTTATGGAAAAGGTGAATTTGAAAATTATGATAAGGATACAGATGAAGTCTCAATCTCATTTGGTGACACAAACTTGCCTTATCTTTGGTCAGTTGAAGGAGTTGCAAGATTATTCAAAGGTTTAATCAATAAAGAAAAAGGCATTCCAGAACTGGAAATTTTCAAAGAATCAAAGCATGAATTAATTGTAGATAAATCAGTCTCAAAAATAAGGCCTTATATTTCAGCATTTGTTGCAAAAGGCTGTAAAGTTGATGATTATCTAATAAAGCAGTTAATAGATCTACAGGAAAAATTCTGTGAATCCTATGGCAGAAGAAGAAAAAAAGTAGCAATTGGAGTTTACAACTATAAAAAAATAAAATTCCCAATAACCTACAAAGCAACTTCTCCAGAATCAATTAAATTTACTCCATTAGAATTCAAAAAAGAAATGACTCAGCAAGAAATTCTAGAAGGCCATCCAAAAGGAAAAGAATATGCATGGATCTTAGAAGGATTTAATCAATATCCTCTCTTGGTTGATAATGAAAACAATATTTTATCATTCCCTCCAATCATTAACAGCAATTATTCAGGAAAAATTGATATTGGAGATGAAAATCTGTTTTTTGAAGCAACAGGAGATGACCTAAATGCTGTTTTATTAGCAGCAAATATATTTTCACAAGCATTCTATGACAGAGGATTTAGGATTGATGCAGTTGATATCAAATATCCTGATAAAAAAATAACTACTCCTTTTATGTTTGATGAAACTATTAAAATAACAAAAGAACAGATAAAAAATCTTATTGGTTTAGATTTGAAAGATGAAGAAATAAAAAAACTTGCAGAAAGAATGAGATATGATTACAAAGAAGGAAAAGTAAAAATCCCAGATTATAGAAAAGACATCATTCATCCAAATGATGTAATTGAAGATATTGCAATCTCTTATGGTTATAATAATATTAAGCCTGAATCCTTAAAGACATTTACACCTGGAAAAACCTTTGAAATTAATAAATTCATCAATAAATCAAGAGAAATATTAGTTGGCTTAGGCTATCAAGAAGTAATGAGTGCAATCTTATCTAATAAAAAAGTTCTTTATGAAAACATGAATATGGAAGATTTTGGAACAATTGAAATAAAAGAATACATGTCAGAAACATATTCAGTTGTCAGAACCTGGTTATTGCCAATTCTAATGGAAGTTCTAAGCAAAAACAAACATGTTGATTATCCTCAAAAAATCTTTGAACAAGGCCTAGTTACAGTTAAAAAAGGAGAAGATATTTATGATTACCATAGAATTGCTCTTCTAAGCGCAAACAAAGATGCAGATTTCACAGAAGCAAAACAAGCTTTAGACTTAATAATGAGATTATTAGGAATAAAATATGAAATAAAAGAAGCTGAACACAACAGCTTTATTCCAGGACGTGTTGGAAGAGTTATCTCAAATAACAAAAAAGTAGGATTTATAGGAGAATTCTCACCAGAAGTTCTTAAAAATAATGATTTAAACGTTCCTGTAGTTGGTTTTGAAGTAAATTTGACAGAATTATTTTTAATTTAAAGACAATCTATTTCTTTCTGTTGGTGATGTATATATCTTTCTTCTTATAGTTGTAAATATATTTGTCTTTTGTTCTTTTGTTATACATGCAGCTAGATCACGGTATTCTTGTGCTGCAAAGCTATTTGCATTTTCTGCTAATAATGGTCTTTGGTTGCATGTTGCTTTTGCAAAATTAATATTATGCTTGAATGCAGCAAGTATTGGAACCCCTGATGCTTGCTCTATATCCTCAAAGCTCAGCTCAAAATCTTTTCCATAATATTTGTTTAATAATAATCCAGTTATTCTTGTTCCTCTTTCCTTTGCTTTTTTAACTGCATACAAAGTTGTGCTTAAGGTTGTTGTATCAGGGCTTGTAACCACAAACAATTCATCACTTGCCATCATTGCTGAAAGTGTTTCTTCATTCAGATTTGGGCTGCTGTCTATTACTATATAATCATATAAATGCTCTATCTTGCTTAATTCTCTTTTCAGTTCATTATGTCTTATCCTTCTTTCCTTTTTCAAAGAAGACAGTATAAAATTAAATCCTAATTCATGCCTGTATACTGCTTTTGCTATGCCTACTCTTCCTGAGAAAACATCATGCAGTGTGTATGTTGGTTCTATAATCCCTAAATGAAGCCCTAAGTTTGGTGCTGAGAAATTCGCATCAACAGCTAATACCTTTTTCCCCTGCTGCGCAATTGCTATTGCTAAGTTTGCACTTACAGTTGTCTTTCCAACTCCTCCTTTTATTGCTATTATCCCTATTTTTTTAGCCATATATCTCAGATAATTGTTTTATTGTTTGTTTTGGATTTTTGCTTTTTACCTTTTGAGCTTTAATCTTAATTATTTTTTTTCCTGGCTTTTTATCTTGAACTGATTTAGTTTGATTATCTTTTTGAGATTGAGTTTTCTTTCTTCTTTTTCTTGCTCTCTTTTTTGGTTTTTCAATTTCTTTAGAAGGTTCTGGTTGAATTTTTGGTTTTTCAGGTTTTTTAATAGGTTCCACTGGTTTTACTTCTTCTTTCTCCTCACATTTCTTTTCTTCTACTTTTGGTTTTTCTGCTTTTACTCCACCTACTAATTCAAAACTAGTTGTTCCTTGTATTCTTTTCATATCTAATTTAAATCCCTGTCCAAACACAATCTTTTTCACTTTCTTTGCTTTTTTAAAAAAAGGTTTTGTTCCAACAATTCTTACATTCTTTTCCATTAAATTAAAACTGCACCTTCCTAATACTTGATCCGGCTGAACCCTGAAAAATCCACCCATTACTAAATCTGCCTTTTCAGGACTGTTTTTCCTCAGCTCCTTCTCCATCTCAATAGGCAATGATACAATTAAAGCATCCCTTT
>JAHWIT010000049.1 GCA_019322455.1 Candidatus Woesearchaeota archaeon | reverse complement strand
CTCTTTTTCCTATTAAAGTAGCTTCATAACTATAATTGTACATATCTGCAGCTGATTCAAATTCTTCTTTTTCTTCTGATTTAATAAGTTCATATTCTTCTAATAATCCAAGCATTCTTCTTATTATAGAACTTAACTTTGACATGTCTTGATATTGGAATGCCCAGAATGTTTTTGAGAAGAATTTAATCATATCTCTTTCTGTTTTTACAAAGCCTGTTGCTATTAATGATAGAATGTAAGTTCTTAGAACTGGTTCAACTGCTAGTTTTGAAAAGATTTCTTCTGGAAAACCTTTTATGTATCTTTCAATAATCTCTTTTTTTGCTTCTTTTGTTGAGATTATTGCAATTGCTTCTCCGTATTTATCAAACTTTGGACGTCCAGCTCTGCCAGCCATTTGAAGATATTCTAAAGTTGGAATCCAAGTAAGACCATGATGACTGTATCTTCTAAGATCTTTCATTATTGCTCTGAATGCTGGCAAATCTAGACCAAAAGCCAAGGTTGGAGTACATGCTATAATCTTAATTATTCCTTTTCTAAAATTATCTTCAATTAATTCTTTTTGTTTATGTGTCAAGCCTGCGTGATGAAATGCAATTCCTTTTTTTATACAGTTAGAAAGTCTTTCACATTGTTTTGTTGGTCTTGATAATGCTTTAAGGATTTGTTCTGAGAGTTCTTCTAATTCTTTTGAAGATTCTTTAATCTTGCTGCTTATTTCTTCTGCTGTTTTTTCTGCAGAACGTTTTGTATTTGTAAAGATTAAGGCTTGTTTTTTTATTTTTATTGTATCTAAAACTAGATTAATTGTTGGATCTGATGTAATAGATCGTATTTTGGACATAGAAAAAAGAAAAAGAGCAGAATTTATAAGATTTGTTAATTATCTATAACAAAAGTTAATTTTTTAGGTTTAGGTTTAGTTGGTGTTGGTACAACTACTGGTGTTGGTTCTGGTTCAACTGGAGTAGTTACTGTAGTTTGTTCTGGAATAGTTACTGTTGTTTGCGTAGCAGTTGTTTTAGGTATTTCTCTTCTAATTCCTACAACTCTAATTTTCCATGTTTT
Organism: Candidatus Woesearchaeota archaeon; assembly: GCA_019322455.1. Lineage (GTDB taxonomy): Archaea > Nanobdellota > Nanobdellia > Woesearchaeales > WJKL01 > JAHWIB01. The sequence continues at coordinate 9,493 of JAHWIT010000049.1, read as the reverse complement.
TTGCACTGTATCAATTCCATCTGAGACTTTTAATTTAACTATTTTATCTCCTGGTGTTGTGAATGTTCTTCTTAGTTTAGGAGATGCATCTACAATTTTCTTAAACCCCCCAAATTCCCATTCAAATGATAATAGTTCATTATCTAAATCAATAACATTTGCGCTAAAATCAATTGGTTTATTTATTAAAGCAATTATATTGCCTGCTGGTATAGGATCAAAGATTATTGGTTTTCTATTTGAATTCTTGACTAATACTTTTATATCTTGTTTTGAGGAAAGGTTATGTTCATCAGTAGCAATAAATGATATAATTATCTCTTTATCCATGCCTTGGCAAAAATCATAATCCGGCTTCCAGAATAATTCACCTTCAATAAAAGCAGCATTTTCTGGCAGATTTTCAACTGAAAGCTCTACTATATTATTATCAGGATCAATAACTTTTGGGGTTATTGATAATAATTGATTTTCACTTACTTCAAATTCACCTATTTCTTTGAATATAGGAGCTCTATTAACATCATTTACAATAATTGTAACTTCTTTGGCAGTTTCAATTTTGCCATCTGATGCTGTAATCACAATATCATAAACTCCGCTTTCATCATATTCAATCTGCCATTTTCCATTTTCATCTAAGGGATTAGTGAATGTTAAACTAATTTCATCATTATCTGGATCATAAACAAAAGAATGCGGAATATCAATTGAATCTCCTTCATTAACTATTATTTCATCTGATATATTTAATTCTGGTGCAAGATTTATATCATTAACAGTTATTTTTACATTTTGACTTGTAGTAAGATCTTTTCCCTGCGCGATAAGTTTTATAGTGAATTCTTTTTCTTTATCATAATAATACTCATCTAAATGCACTTCTTCAACTGTGTTTTTAAACCAGCTTTCTGGTTTTAGAATTGTATAATAAGGAACATCATATACAAAATAATTTCCATCTATATAAGCTCCATCTGGAAGAGTTTCTGTTGAAAATGTTATGTCATCTCCATCTTGGTCAAGCACTTTTAATTCAATGATTTTTTCCTCTCCTTCATCTATTGTGAAATCTTCTATTTTTTCAAAAAGAGGCGCTCTATCAACGTCTAATACAATTATTTTAATTGTTTTAGTTGTTGTTAAATCTCCATCACTCACTTCAATATCTGCAAAATATTCTCCTGCATCTTCATAACCAGTCTGCCATTCTCCATTTTCATCTAATGGTTCTGAGATTGATACTGTAATATCATCATTATCAGGATCAGATGCTACAAAATCTAAAATAACTAAATCTGTTTCACTCATAACAACTTCTTCTACTATATCAAGCTCTGGTGCTCTATTGACATTTAATACTTCTACATTCCATATAGCTGTTACTTGCTTTTTTCCGTCAGATGCTGATGCTCTTATTTCATGCATACCAGCTGAGTTAAAATTTGGTTTATAGGTATATTCTTTAAGATCGGATACTTCTTTTCCATCTAATTTCCACATATATATTAAAGAATCTTCATCAAGATCTATTGATGAAACTTCTAAATCAATTGATTCGCCTTCATTTATTGAGAAATCTTTTTCTGGATAATATGATTCAAATTCTGGAGCTCTATTTACTTCCAGCACTGTTAATGTAAATTCTTGTGAAACTGTGAATTCACCGTCTGTTGCAGTTACCTCTATTTTATATGTTCCAGCATCTTCATAATCTGTTTCCCATTCTCCGTCATTTCCAATTGGTTTTGAGATTGTTACTGTTAAATCTTCTTCATTGTCATCTATTATTTTTGGTTCAAGTATAAGTTTATCAGTTTCTTTAATAACAACATCTTCTATAGGTTCTAAGGTAGGAGGCCAGTTTACTTTATTAACAATAAGCAAGACTTCTTGAATAGTAGTTGTTTCTCCGTCTGAGACGGATACCTCTATATTATATTCTCCGTAATCTCCGTAAGTTGTTTGCCATTGGCCATTTTCATCTAAAGGAGAACCAAAGGTATAGGTTAATGGGTCTCCATCTTCATCTACTGCATTTACTTTTAGATTAACAAGTTGTGTTTCATCAACAATTATTGTTGCAGAATTAGCAATAGCAATATTAACTAGGATTATTACAAATATTACGGGCAGTGCGATAAATATCTTTTTCATTTTATTTTTCTAAATAAATTTGATAAAACCGCCCTTTTTAAATGTAATTAAAAAATAAAAAATAATTGGATTTATTGTTCTTCTTCTGTCTCTTCTTCAGTTTCTTCTACTGCGAATTCTTGACCTTCTTGTACAATATCAAGAATTATTGGTGCTTTGTTAATATCTTTTACTATAAGTGAGATTAATTCAATTGTTTCTAATTCTCCATCTGAAGCTGCAATAGTTATCTCATATTCGCCATGGTCTGTGAAAGCTGTTTCCCATAATCCTTCATCACCAACTGGTTCTGAGATTGTTACTGTAACTTCGTCTCCATTAAGATCAGATACAAATGGTTCAATTAATACTGATTCTCCTTCAAAGATTTCAATATCATCAATTGGTTCTATTTCAGGAGCCATATTTTTTCTATTAACAGTTATCATTATTTCTTGTTCTGTAACTAAACTATCAATATCTTCTGCAGTGATTGTCATTGAATATTGTCCATGGTCTTGGTATCCAATTTCCCACACTCCATCATCACCAACTGGTTCTGAGATTACAACAGTAAACTCATCTCCGTTTGGATCAGAAACCTTTGGAGTAACAATAAGAGTTGAACCCTCATCTACTGTAATATCATCAATGTTTTCTATAACAGGAGGCATATTTACTCTTTCAATAAATAATAGAACTTGCCTTGATGTTTCTAATTCTCCATCTGAAGCTGTTACAGTAATAAAATATTCTCCAGCATCTCCATAATCTGTATCCCATGTACCATCTTCATCTAATGGCGGAGTAAATGTAAATTGGATTGAATCTTCATCAGGATCTACTGCATTTGGTGTTAAACTTACATAATCATTTTCTTTAACTGTGATTGTTATTGCTTCTGTTGGGGCTTGGAATTCTTCAATAACTTCTTCTTCCTCTATTTCTTCCTCATCTAGTTCTTCAATACTTTCTTCAACTTCTTCTTCATCTAATACTTCTAATTCTCCTAGTTCATCTTCATCTAGGCCTTCTAGATCTTCTTCTGTTAATAGAGAATATTGATCTTCTAGACTTTGTCCTGTTAGATAATCAGAAATAGCACATCCATTTATTAGTAAAACAGCAATTAATAAAACACCTATTGTCAATATTTTTTTGTTCATGTTTTTTGCACCCCACATTGTTTAATAAATAGTATTTGTTATTTATTCGTAATATCGAGGTTATATATAAATATTACGATTTATTTACCATTTTTAAATGGCAAAAAAATTGTCCCAAGTTAGATACGAAAACTTAGGAGAAAAAAGATCTCGGCGAGAATTTAAATGCAAGACCTTTAATCTTACTTTCTTTTAATTTGGGAAAAGTATTTATTTTTAAATTTTGTTATTTTTTATTAGAAATCTCGTTGAGAAAATTTGAAAGGTATGGGCCCGCCGAGACTCTCAAATCCTGAGGGATTTGTGGTCTCCCTCTGGGATATTTGAACTCGGGACCACTCGATCTCCGCGCTTCGCTTGTGCGCATTTGCGCTTCGCGAAATGTATCAGTCGAGCACTCCACCAGACTAAGCTACGGGCCCAGATAAAAATGAAAAAGCGAGGCAAATCAAAAGATTTACCAAGCCGACGCCTCCAGGCAGACTCGAACTGCCGACCTTGCGATTTCTTCTTTCAAAAATTGAAAGTAACAGTCGCACGCTCTACCTACTAAGCTATGGAGGCATTAATTGTTTTAAATCAACATTTAATTTATAAAGATTTTGTTTAAATTACTTCTCCAACAACACTTCTTAGCATATGATCTATTATTCTCACATCAATGAATTTATTTAATTCTAATCTTTGTTTTATACCTATTATTAATGAATAGGTTCCTATTTGCCTTGCAAAGGTTGTTTTACCATCATAGATTTCTGTTTTAACATCTTTTAAAATAGTTTCTTTTGGAACAAGTTTTTTTAACATTGGAAAATCAATCTCTTGCCTTATTTGGTTGCGCCATTTCCAATAGTATTTCTTGTTCTTTTTTATGAATTTATTGCCTACTATATTATATATAGGTGTTCCTTCAAATATATCAACTTGTCTTATATTAATTCTTCTTATTAATAGGTCTTCTTTAAGGAATCTTTTCAGCCAATTTATATTATATTCATTTGTTGTTTTGTTTTCTCCTATTAATCCAAACAATATGTTAATTCCAGGCAAAAATTTTTGCATTCCAGTAAATCCTCTTTTTTTTCCATATTTGTTTAAAATCTTTACAGCTTTGTAGGTTGTTTCTGAATCAGAATTAAGATTATTTTGTTTTACAACAGTTGGATCAAAGGATTCAACTCCAAAAGCTGCTATGTTTCCTTCTGTACAGTATTTAACAATTGCTTTTGTTATTTCTTGTCCTTTTTTTGTTATGACATTTATTGGATTTACATTATCTATATGCAATACTTTTGGATTAATTTGCTTTTTTATGTCTTTTATAATATCAATTGCTTGTGGATGAGAATAATAACATGATTGTTTTCCTAATCTAAAATATTTTACTCCTAATTTGTTGAAAGCATTCACTTCTTTTATTATATCTTGTTTTTGTCTGAATGATATTCTATGTTTTAATGGTTCTGTGCAAAAGCTGCAATGCTTTGCTCTTGAGCAGCCTTTTGATGTTTCTAATTCTATGATTCTTAAATCTGGAATTTGCTTTATTATTTCAGCTCCTTTGACTGCAAAATCTTTTATTTCTTCATAGGAAAAATCAAAGTCTTTTATTTGATCAAAATTTTTTAGGTTGACTCTTTCAAAGAATCTGCCTCCTTCTGTTGAAGTACCATAAACAGCAGGGCCTGTAAGAATTTTTTTGCAGTTTAGGTCTTTTGTTAGTTGGATTATTTCTTTCAATGTTCCAGGAACTGCTGATAAATATTTTCCAGGTGTATGAACTCCTGCAATTATTATTAGTTCAGCTGTGTTTTCTAGAATTTGTTTGATATTTTTGAAATTTTTAGTTAGGTTGTAAGTTTTAATGTTTGTTTTTTGAGAAGGTTTAAGGGATTTGTTTAATTTGCCCGCCCACAAGGCTTTTGTTTTTTTTTGCAGATTGCTTTTCTTTCCTACGTCCCGCCCCCACCTACAACCTAGCTTATGTTGTTGGAGCTGGTTGAAGAGTCTTAGATCATCAATTGTAATATATATAGGTATTTTATCTAAATGTCCTGCAATATATCTTGGATATGTTCCTAAGTAAGGTGGAACCCCTAATCCAGCTGGTTCATCTGTATAACAATCTAGTATTGTAACTGTCATATTGATTATAGAATAATTTTTATTTTAAAAATATATGTTTTTAAACAAAGGTTTTTTATATCAAAATTATTTTTTTAATATTATGGATAAAAAAATAGGGGTATCAAACATATTATCTTTATTTAGATTAGTGTCTGCTCCTGTTGTAATGTTTGCTATTATTCTTGATAAGATGCAGTTTGCTTTAATTTTATTTATTGTAGCTGCTTTGTCTGATTTGTTTGATGGTTATATTGCTAGGAAGTTTAAAAGAGAGACTAAATTAGGCTATGCTCTTGATAAGGTTGCAGATAAGATATTAGTAGGATTAGCTATAGTTGGAATATTAATAAAATATAATATGATTCTTTGGCTTTTTGTTTTTGCTTTTATAATTTTAGTATATATTCTTTTTGGAATTGAATTCTTTAAAAAAGAACATAAGCCAATTTTATTCGGCAGAATACTGATTTCTTTACAGGTTATAACAATTGTTTTGTTTTTGATGGATTTTGTTTATAAGTGGATTATATTATGGATAGCAGTTGTACTTACTGCGATTGTGGGATTTATTTACATTTATAGATTGTTAAAAGAAATAATTCAAAGGAAATAAACTAATAAAGCAGATATAATTCCAATTACGGTTCCAACTATAACTTCTGATGGCTTGTGCCCTAAAGAATAATGGTATGTTTTTATTTTCAGTTTGCTTGCTTTTATTATTTTATCTATTATTTTACCTTCTTCACCTGCTGTTCTTCTTACTCCAAAAGCATCTCTTATAACAATTACTGCAAAAACAGCTGATAAAAAGAAGGTTGTGGTTAATCCTTCTGTTAGTCCAATTATAATTACTAATGATATTACTAAAGCAGAATGTGAGCTTGGCATACTTCCTGTTACAATTAAATCATTTATGTGGAATTTCTGTTTGTGTTTGAATTTAAAAATAATTATTTTTAATAATTGTGCAAAAATACCTGCTACAATTATTGCTAAGAATATTTTGTTTGTTAATAAGTTCATATTTAACAATAGAATATTTGGAATATATAAACTTTTGGAAATTTCATTTCCAAACGGTTTGGCAGAAAATGCCAAAACTTTTGGAAATTTTATTTCCAAACGGTTTAGACTTTGTCTAAAACTTTTTTAATGAATAATGAGTGAGAAATTAAAAGGATTTATTGTATCTGAATAATTCTAATTCTTCAACAGAATAATTTATTTTATTAAGATATTTTATTACTCTGTCTGTTAACAAAGGACTTCCTATAATTTTTGATTCGTCTATAAACAAGGTTTTATTTTCTATAGTTGCTTCTGAAATGAATGTATGCATTCCTCTTCTTATTTTTCCTAAAAGTTGAGCTGTTAAATCAAAATGCTGGTCTATATCTATTTTAATTCTTGGGTCAAAAACTATAATCTGCCTTGCATAAGTAGTTCTTAATTTTTTACTTAATTCTTTTGCTCTTTCTTCAACATTTTTTCCATTATTTCTTTCATAATTTTTTTCTTTTAGTGTATATTCTAAGAATGGATTAAGATTTCTTTCCAGGACTTTGTAATTTTCAGGCGGTTCATTTTCTAATTTATCAGCAACCATTGATAGAATTCTTGGAATTTTAGCCAGTAATTCTAACTGCGAGATGCTTTCATTTCTTTTAAATGGATTTTTATTTTGTATGCTTCTCCAATAACAGTCATCATCATCTGCTGAGATATAAGTATCGTGGGACAAATCATATATTTGTTCTTTTTTTGCTTTTCCTAATTTTTCAAAATGTTCTTTAGTAAATTTTTCATAAATCTCTTCTGTAGAAATATTATTTGAAAAAGCAGTTACTTCCATTTCTGTTATTGGCACTTGTATCTTTTCTCCATTTTTTTCCTTGATTATTTTATTATCATACATATTTGTTGCATAAAATTTAATTGTATATTTTATTCTAGGAAGATCTTCTTGCTTTGATATTTGAACTTCAAGTTCTTTGCTTCCTTTATCAACAGGAACAAGCAAAGGATATGCAAATCTAGTTTCAACTTTGGTTATGATCATATTAGAAGGTATATGGTTGTCTGCTAAACTTTGAAGTAGAATACCTGGTGCAATTACTGAACCTTCTCTGTTTAAAACATCATGGCCTATGATCTCTAATTTTTTATCTAAGTATTCATTCTCAGTATCTTTTTTTTCACAAACTTCATCATGAAATCCTTTTTCAGAAGCTAGGGAGAGTAAAATTAAGGATGTATGTACTGCGCTATGGTGTGCAGGATTTCTGTCATGATTAAAGAATAAACTGTTTAGAATATGATGGTTCTGTGTTATATTATATATCTTTTCTTCCATTGCAATCACAAAATAAGTTAATAATTTGCAGGTTATTTTTAAGTATTATGATAAATTACTATAATATTAAGAAAAATTTTTAATATCAATGGTTATTTGCACAAATAAAATGAGAATAACAATAGGCGGAACAGCTGGAAGCGGGAAAAGCACTGTAGCAAAGATGCTAGCTAATAAACTTGGTTATAAACATTATTCAATGGGAGATTTTCAAAGAGAGATTGCTGAAGAAAAAAAGATTTCTTTGCTGGAATTAAGCAAATTAGAAGAAGAAGACAGGAGTATTGATGAAGAGGTTGATCAGAGGCAGATTAATTTGGGAAGGAATGAAGATAATTTTGTTATTGATTCAAGATTAGGATTTCATTTTATTCCAAATTCAGTTAAGATTTTTTTAGATGCTAATTTTGAAGAAAGAGCTAAGAGAATCTTAGCAGATACAATAAGAAAAGAACATAATATCAATCTAGAAAATACAAAACATAATATGAAGATCAGGGAACTTTCTGAAAAAAGAAGATATCAGCAGTATTATAATTTAGATCCTTATGATAAAAACCATTATGATTTAATTGTTGATACGACAAAAATAAACGCTGAAGAAGCTGTTGAGGAGATTTTGGAATTTGTTAAAAAGAAAAAAAATAGCAACCTTTAAATAAAATATCAAAAATCTGATTCTCATGCCAATTATAAAGAAAAGGGACTTTGTGGAAGTAGAATATACTGGAAAGACAAAAGAAGATAATATTATTTTTGATACAACAGATGAGAAAACAGCTAAGGAAAATAATTTCCATAGCCAAGGAATGGAATATGGTCCTGTTGCTGTTTGTGTTGGAGAAGGGCAAATTCTAAAAGGATTAGATGAAGAAGTTGAAGGAAAAGAGATTGGTAAGGAATATACTATTGAACTTTCTCCTGAGAAGGCATTTGGTAAAAAGGATGTTAAGTTAATAAAGATGATTCCAATAAGTGCTTTTAAGAAACAGAATATTGAGCCTCAGCCTGGACTGCAGGTTAATATTGACGGTGTTTTGGGACTTATAAGAAGAGTAGGAGGAGGAAGATGCTTAGTTGATTTTAATCATCCTTTATCTGGAAAAGAGGTTGTTTATACATTGAAGATAAATAAGATTGTTACAGATGACAAAGAAAAAATAAAATCCTATTTGAAACTTGCATTACATCTTAAAGCAGAGGTTGAAATTAAGGAAAATACTGCTGAGATTAAGATAAAAAAAGAGATTCCTAAAGAAATTCAAGAAAATATTAGCAAAAAATTAGTTGAATTAGTAACTTCTATAAAGAAAATAAATTTTGTTAAAGACGAGAAAAAAGAAAATAAATAATTTTTTATTCATTCTAGAATAACAATATTTAAATACTAGTTTAGATTTATATTTTTTAAATTGTGAGAGGTGTTAAAAAGTGGATGATTATAGGAATCCTGAAGAAATAAAGTCTCAAAATTCTGAATTTCAAACTCCTGAACAGAGTTCTAATGAAGCAAGGCCAGAACTAGTTGAGGTTGAAAAGCCTGCTGAGCCTGAAAGACAACCTGAACCTGTTGTTGAATCTGCTTCTATGTCAAATAATACAGTAGATGCTGAATTAGAAGAGATGCTAAGCAAACAGTCAGCTAAGATTAAAGTGGTGGGAGCAGGAGGAGGAGGAAATAATACTATAAACAGAATAACTGAGGTTG
>JAHWIT010000048.1 GCA_019322455.1 Candidatus Woesearchaeota archaeon | reverse complement strand
GTTAATGCTAGTTATACAATTATAATAAGTAATAATGGAGCTGTAACAGACAATTATACATTAACAATTGAAAATATTAATAGTGCTTCAACTGCTGTATTAAATCAAAGTTCAATAACAATCCCTGCTAATGAGAATAGGAGTGTTATGCTTTATGTTACTGATGATGATACTGTTGGAGAATATATTACAAATGTAAATATAACTTCTGATAATGATGGAAGTATTTCAGAAGAGATTAGTATTACAACAACTGTTTATGGTGTATTAAGTGCTTATATAATTTATCCAGAGAGCAGTCCGCCTTCAATTTATTATGAAGCTCAGCCAATCCCCATACAAGGTTATGTTTATGATGAATTAAGCAATGCAATAAATGGAGCTACAGTAACATTAGAGCCAATTACAGGAGCATATGTTTACAGTTGTACAAATATTAGTGATATAGGCAGTGGATATTATAATTGTACTAAAGATAGTTCTGGAATGCAGACTAGTGAATATTATGATATTAGAATAAATGCTTCTAAATCTTATTATCATAATGCAACATTTACAAACAGTACAGTATTCTTGTTATCTGTAAATCAAGAAGCTAATTTAACTTTAACTAAATCAGCAAGTGTATATGAAACAAATGGAACTCATATTGTTTATAATATTACAAATACTTTGACTAATATTAAAGGAACTTCTACTCAAACTAATTTAACTGATCCTGATAAGCAGATATGGAATTTAGGAAATTTAAGTGCAGGAACTATTACAAGAAGTTATCTTCTAACTTTTGCAAGGGCTTTGGAAGAGTATCAAGTAACTTTGAATAAATCTAATGCAACTGGTTATGATGTATTATATGATAATAGTTTATTTGCTGAATCTAATCAGCCTAATATAATAATTCCAGAAAATGTATCATTAAGGCAGTTAACTGTAATTAAGAGTTTGGTTGCTAAGAATGATACTTCAACAAATATTACTTATGAGATTACAATTCAAGTAGTAAATTCAGGATTTGTCAGCTTAGAGAATATTACAGTAAATGACACTGATATTAATTTAAGCACATTAATTAATTTAACTAAAGGAGCTTCATGGGACACAACTGATGATTTATTGATACAAAAGAATCCTCAGCCTTTTATAAAGGAATTTGCAATAGCTACTGCTAGTCATGAGAATTATACTGCTAACTCTACCCAACAAAATATTTCAATTGATGGTTATGGCGGACCATATGATGTTGTTATTACTAGTTTGCCAAGCTCAGTTAATACTGGCCAGTCAATTACTGGACAGGTTGAAGTAACTAATCAGAATACAGAGGTTGAGGAAGACAGAACATTAACTACATGGATTGAAGATGTTAATGGAACTGTGTCAGATATTGATATTAGAACAGTGTTTGTTGATATAAATGATTCAATTACAGTTGATATAACTTTAACAGCACCATCAAGTACAGGAACTTATTATTTTATTTCTGAATTAACCTGGCCAACTGCTACTGCTAATGCTACAAGAAGCTTTACAGTAACAACTGCTCCATCAGTAGGTGGAGGAGGAGCACGAACAATAACTGAAGTAGGAGTATCTGTATTAGAAGTAGAAAATATCACCTGCGGTGATGGAATATGTAATCTAACTGAAACACTATTTAATGAAGATGAATGTCTAGAAGATTGCGGATATGATTGTGACGGAAATGGTATAGGAGATTCATGGATAAGATGTACTATATCATTCTGCCAGATGCCAGATGATTTGAAAAAAGATATTATCACACTTAAAAATAGAATAAATGTATTTGAAAAAGATGTTGAAAAATTAACAGAAAGCGGAGTTTCAACTCAAGAAGTATTGGATTTAATTAATGAACTTAAAGAAATGATTGATGAAATAGAAGATAAAATTGCTCATTGTGAATTTGATGAAGCTAGGAATTTAATAAGAAATGCCTATGTAAGAGCCGGAACAACTGTTGTTGTAGAAAAACCAGTTATAGTTGCAGAAATAACAGGAGCAGCTGTTATTGAAAGAGAAAAATTGTATATTCCTTGGAAATTAATCAGTTCAATCATGTTAATTATCATAGTCATTGCTCTAATTATAGGCGGAGCATATTACAGATATGAACAATATGAAGTTAGAGCTTTGATGCTGTTAAGAGCTAGAAGAAGGAAGTTAGAGCGTATTAATGGCATGATAGATGAAACAATAGATAAAATTTATCTTAAAAAAAGGAGGTACTGAGAAATCAGAGATTTCTGGTACCTCCAAAAAAAAAGGAGGTAAAAAGAAAATGGGATTATTTAAAATAAAACACACCCTAGATGAAGAACAAAAAAAGTTAGATTTGCTTGAGAAGAATGTAAGCAAAAAATTAGATCTCCTAACTAAAATTGCTGCTCAACAGGCTGTCCAAAAACCAAGAAGGGCTACTCGACCTAGCGTAAGCTCTAAAAAACAAGTTAAACATGATGGAAAAGCTATTCATAAAAAGGCAAGAAGAAAGATTCACAAAGGAATAAGTTATGTAAAGCTAAAGGCTTTAAAAGAAGAAAATTTGCGTTTACAAGAATCATTAAATAACCAGCATAAGATAACAGATGAAAGAGTTAAATTAGCAAAACTAAAACAAAAGGAGTATATTCAAAAATCTATTGATGAGCGTGAAGAAGAACAAAAAACTATTCTAAAACAAGAACAAGAAAAGAATGAAAGTTTAAGAGAAGATATTAAGGAATTAAAAGAGGCATTAACTAAGAAAGAGCAAGATACTATATTAAAACTTAAGAATACAAATAATAATAACAGGCAGGTATTGTCAGAATTAATCAAATTAAAACAGGCAAAGTTAAGTGTTGAAAGAGAAAATAGAGAAATAAAGAAATTACTTGAAGAAGAAAAAGCAAAAAGAACAGAATCTAAAAATAGATTAAAAGGCAAATTAAGCAATGTAACAGGAATCAAAACTGAACTTTCAGCTAAAAAGGAAAGTTTGGGCAAACAGTTAGAAGAATTAACAAAGAAAAACAAGGAATTAGAAGAACAATTAGAGAGACATAAAACTGGAAAGATAAAGACTAAAAAGGAATATCTAAGAGCAGAAAAATCAATTGGTAATTATAAAAATGAATTAGAGCAGGAAAGAAAGAGATATGAGCATTTGCTGAGCAAAGAAAGGATTAAATCTCAGGAATTAATTGCTCAGGAAAAAAGAAAGAATAGAGAATTGATTTCTGGAATAAAGGATAATTCTTCAGTTAACAAGAAAAGGTTATTAGAAGAATTAGAAAAACTAACTAAAAGGAATAAGGAATTAGAAAATCAATTGGAAAGAGTCAAGACTGGTAAGATAGACACTAAAAAGAATTATCTTAAAGCAGAAAAATCAGTTGATCACTACAAAAATATATTAGAACAGGAAAGAAAGAGATATGAGCAGTTGTTAAGCAAAGAAAGGATTAAATCTCAAGAAGCAATTGCCAAGGAAAAAAGGTATGCTAGAGAATTGATTTCTGGATTGAAGGATAATTCTTCAACTGATAAAAGAAAGTTATTGCAGGAATTAGCAAAACTTAAACAAAATGTTGAAAATAAGGAATTAGAGATTAAGGGAATTAGAGATTACAAAAATACTGTTGAATCTGAGTTAAAAAGATTAAAATCAAGAGCAGAAAAAGTAGAAAATAAGAATAAAGAATTTCAAAGATTATTAAAAGAGCAGACAGACAGTACAAAGAAATTTAAATCAGAAGCTGAAAAAGCGACTGGAATTTATGAAACCCAAAAACTTGTTCTAAAAGAGAAAAGAGATAATCTGAATAATAAATTAAGGGCAATAAGCAGAAATAAAGAAAATACAGACCATGCATTAGAGGTTGCTGAACAAGAAAGAGAAGCAGCTGAAAAGATAAGAATTAGAGCAGAACGTCTTCTTGAGAATCACAGGAAAAAGGTTGAAGCAGAAAGAAAGGTATTAGCTGAAGATATTGAGAAGAAGATGAAGAATGTAGAGACTGAAAGAAACAAATCAAAATCAGAACTAGAAAAGGAAAGAGATGAAATGCAGATGTTAGTGGAGAAAGAGAAAACAAAAGTAGAGAATACAAAGAAACAATGGGAAAATAGAATAAATATTCTTAGAGAGCAAAAGAATGCATTAGCTGGAGAAAGGAATAGATTGGAAAAAGAAAAGATTGAAGCTGAAGAAAGGATAGAAAAAGAGAGAATTGATGCAAAGAAAAGGCTTCTTGAAGAAAAAAGATTAGCTCAAGAGAAATTAAAACAAGAACAAATGAAGTTTAGAGATGCAGAGCAAAAAAGAGTAAAAGAATTGCTTGAAGAGAAAAAGAAACAGACAGAGAATTTGCTGGAAAAGGAAAAAACACAAGCTGAGAAGTTTATTGGCAATGAGAAAACAAGGATAGAGACTTATAAAAAACAGATTGAAGCAAAATTAGAACAAGCTAAAAGGCAGAATACTGATTTATTAGAAGATAAAAAGAAGCTTCAGCAAGAAAAATTAGAAGCTGAAAAAAGAATTGAAGAAGAAAGATTAGAGGCAGATAAAAAGATAGAAGAAGAAAGATTAGATATGGACAAAGGATTAGAACAAGAAAAATTAGAAGTAGAGAAAAAGATAGGAAAAGAAAGAATAGAATTTGAGAAAAAGCTGTTTGAAGAAAGAAAATTATTTGAGGAAAAACTAAAGCAAGAACAAAAGAAATCTAAAGATGTTCTTTTAGAAGAGCAGAAAAGAGTAAAAGAATTACTTGAAGAGAAAAAGAAACAAACAGAAGAATTGCTGGAAAAGGAAAAAGCACAGTCAAATAAATT
>JAHWIT010000047.1 GCA_019322455.1 Candidatus Woesearchaeota archaeon | reverse complement strand
ATCCAGAATAATCAAGATTATCCAAATGTCTAAAATAAGCAGTTCCTTCATTTATTTGTCCTGCTCGTCCATAATAATCTGGTTCTTTCATTTTACCTTGCAACAAAGAAAAGTAAGCTATTTTTAAAGCTTTTGCTTTTTTCACCGTCTAAAAATCAAAAATTCAATAAGATTTCTTTGCCTTTTTTTCTCTAATATAAGGAAATCTCATATACTTCTTGCAATTAAGACAATAATAAACAACCTTTCCTTCTCTTGTCCTAACCCTTAAGTTAACAGAAGGAACTAAATAAGAATAACAATGCTTACAGAATCTTCTTTTCAAATGAGAAGGTATCTTCACTTTATACTTCATAGCTAATTCCCTAGCTAATTTAACATATTTATTAGCTAACTTAGGATCCCTTTTAAACATATTCCTAGCTTCTCTAAACAATACCTTAATTCTCTCCAGCACAATATCCTTATGTTTTGCTGGTTTTCTCTGATATTTCCTTTTCATATTCAATATTAATGCATATTAATATAAAAATTTTTATAAATAACCTTTAATTTAACTCAATAAAATGTTCAATTTTCTCAAAAATCTACTCAAAATAGAGCCAAAAAAGGAAGATATCTCTACAGAACAGCTCAAACAATGGTTTCTCAATAAAACAGAACCCCTCTATTCTAAATTCAATATTCAACTAAAAGATGTATTCAGCAGTATCCCAGAGCAAATAAACTCAATAAAATCAAACATAACTAACCTAGAAAATGCTAATATTAAAGATGAAGAAAAAATAGAGCCAAAAGTAAAACAAGTTGTTTTAGGCAATAGAATAAATTATATAAGAGTATTAAGCCAATTTATTGACAAAGTTGAAATTCCTCAAAACTTTAATTATGAAACAAGCAATAATTTCTGCTCTCAAATAACTGAAAAGCTGGATGAATTAAGCAAAAATACTGGAAAATCATTCTACACAGTGCAGCATCTATTTCCAGACCAAGTAGAAGCTATTGCAAAAAACATAAGCAGTCTCAGCAAATCAGTTAAATCAATAAAATCTGTTGCTGAAAAAAACAAAATACAAAAAATAGAGGAAATCAAGATCCATATCCAAATATTAATCAAATCAATTGAAAAGAAAGAAAGATTAAAGCAGGAATTAGAGCAGATAAAAACAAGATTAGAAAACAGCAAAAAAATGAAGCAGGAAGATGAAACCAAAATAGAACACCTGAAAAACAGCAAAGAATACAATGAATTCAATAGATTAAAGCAGCAAAAAGATGATATTAATATAAAAACAAGAAGCATTGAAAACCAGATAATTGAATTATTCTCGCAATTAACACCAGCATTAAAGAAATTCCAAAGAGTAACATTAGAATATGATAGATTAGTTAAAGAATATGCTGAAAATCCAGTCAAAGCATTATTACAAGACCAAGATCTTAAAATAATTACACTGCTTCAAAACATGAAAAAAAGCATCTTATCAAACTCAATAGATATAAGAGACAAAAAAAGAGAAAAAACACTAGAAAGAATACAACAAATAACACAAGAACAATTAAAAAATATTGTAGAAGAACATAAAAACCTAAAGCAAACCAAAGAAGGATTAAACAACAAATTAAAAACAAACAGAACAATGTCTTTATTAGAAGAATTACAATATAAGCATGAACATCATTTAAATATGATAGAAAAATTAAGAAAAGATATCTCAGATACAGAAGATAAAATAGAAAATATAAATATAGAGCATATCAAAGAAGAACTTCAGAATAAAATAAAAGAATCAATTAATACAGAATTAGATATTAAATTGCCTTCTTCAAATCCTTAATCTGCTTTTCTAATGCCCTTAATCGTGATTTAAGCTCATCTCTTCTATCAACTTCTTGTCTAAAAACATCCTCTTCTTCTCCAAAAAATAAGTCAGCAACTCTTGTCCATGCTCTCTTAAAAACTCCTTCTCTCTTCTTAGCTGACACTTTCTTAGTTGATCTTAGCTTTGTTGCAACACTTATTGTTACTATTAAAACTACCAATACTCCTACTCCAGCTAAGATATATTTTAAGTATAATATTCCCATAACCTTCTCTCTGACAGAAATAATTACATTCCTTATTCTGTCTTGAACAGTTTCTTCTTTATCTTCTTCTCCTTGAACATACTCTGCATCCTCAACAATAATTGTAATTGGATTTCTTTCTGGCTCAGGAACATCTACAACATCTTCTTCTGTTTCTGAAACTAACGAATCTATTGGTAATTCAGGTATAACAGAAGGTGCTGCCATTTCAAATTCAAATTCTGCTTTATTATTACTTATGCTTTTCAAAGTAATAAATAAATCATTCATTAAATCATCATCCAAATTAAATCCCATTCTTCCTAAAATATAAAGAGTAACTGTAACAGGTATACTTTCAACCTTAATTGTAGCACTTGTCTTTGTTAACCCAACTACAGTCATCTTATGTGAATCTCCTTCATAATCAAAATTAGCATAATCATTCTTCTGCATTTCCTGTATAACAATTGTATCTTCTGATACCTCAATATCAAAACTGTCTCCTCTGTGTCTTGAACTTCCTTTATTATGAGCAAGGAATCCATTTGCAAAGAAATTATTATATTCTGATACTTTCTTTAAATTATATGTTTTAACTATTTTTTTAACAAAGTCAATATCAACTATTTCAACATATTTTCCTGCTTTATTCAAAACCTTATCTCCAATCTTTAATTGATCTACTTCAAGTTGAGCATTTTCATCAGCTGTTGCTTCAGGTGAAAGTGATTTCCAGCCCTCCTCTGTATAAAGTGGATGCTCTCTTGTTAAGTCTAATTCGCTTCCATCCTCAAAATAAAGAGTATACATATGGTCTCTCACAGGAGATTCTAATTCAAGAACCTCAACTAAAACATTTTTATGACCATCAAATCCAATTACCTTATCTCCTACTTCAACATCTTCAATATTTTTACTTCCATCTTCCATCAAGATTTTAGTTCCAGCAGGGAAGCATGAACCTCCCCCACCGCATGTATAGGATCCACCAGTGCATGCTCCGCTTGTATCATAAGTTGATCCACTATAACAACTTCTTGAACATGAAGCTCCTGGATATTTATCTGGATCATTATCATCAAAGTCATCTCCTAAAGCGCATCCAGCACCATAACCATCTCCATCATTGTCAGTGCAAGTTGTAGGAACCAATAATGTAAAATCTACATCTGTAGTTTGTCCTGGTTCTACAACAACATTATCTATACTCTGAGTAATATAACCGCTTGCTGAAGCCTCAACAGTATAAGTTCCATGAGATATACCAGTTATTGTATATGATCCTAAAGCATTTGTTGTAGTGCTATCAACCTCACTTCCTCCGTCAAGCACTCTTACAGTAGCTCCATCAATTGTATCTGATGTTTCATTGTCTACTGTTCCTGATATCGTCCCTGGAGGATTTAATAACGACAATGTAATATTAAATGGTAAAATATAATCATTTGTTCCTGCTGGTGGAAGCGCCTGTGTTGTATCAGTTGTATATCCTGTTTTTGATGATACTAAATAAACAGAATTCGCTATATTAGTAACATTAAAAAATCCAGTTCCACTGTCTGTTGAAGCTGAACTTACATAAGCATCAGTACCTGCATCATACGCTGAAACATTTACTGCTGACAAAGGCAAACTTCCTGAGTCAAAAACATATCCTGACCATGATCCAGCATAAGCTGCTGGCAGTATAACTAATAAAACAATTAAATACAGGATTTTTATCAAATTTCTATTCATTTTCTCACCATAAGTAAAAGTCCACTGTTTTTGTTTGTCCGCTTAATACATCATTGACTGGATCTGATGTATCTGTATAACTCGGATGACTTACATGAACATCATAATCACCAGGTGCTAGTCCTGTTATTGCATAATTTCCATTTACATCTGTAGTATCGCTACCATATGAAGTGCTTCCTTGCATTGCAGTTACAGTTGCACCGCTAATAGGTGTAGTAGGATTAAAAAACTCTAAAACTGTTCCATTAATTGTTCCTGTTTGTGTCAAAACAAAATTAACAGTAGTTGTTGAATCTGGATTAACAACCTGTCCTGTTTTTGTTTGAGATAAATAAGTGTCAGTTGGAGGAGTAGCTGTAACTGAATAAGTTGCTGGTGTAATTCCTAGTATAGAATATGCTCCTGCAATTGATAAAGCTGACCAACCTGTTAAATCAATTGAAACATTTATGTTACTCAAAGGAGTTCCAAAATTATCATCAACTGTTCCACTCATATTCCCAACAGCCTGTATGATATTTGTCTGAATATTAGCAGTTGTATCATTTGAATTTGAATCTGTCTGTGAAACAACCATTACATTTACTTCATATAATCCTGGAGTTGAATCTGCAACACTTAACTGAACAGTTGCTGATGCTCCTGGATTTAAATTACTTAAAGTATAAGTATTAAGTGTAGCTGTATCAGCGCTGTCTAAATTATTAACACTTAAATCAAAACTATCAGCTTGATTTCCAGTATTAGTAACCTGTAAATCATAAACAGCTGTTTGAGTATTAGTTATTTGCTGATCAGCAGTCAATGTTACAATATCAACATTATAAAAAGGAACTGCACTCACAGTTGTTACAATCTGAATTTCATCAGTAGCAGTAATATCTGTCTGCGAAGTTGCAGTTATATTAACAGTATATGTTCCAACAGTTGAATCTCCAACAGTCAAAGTAAAGTCAGCACTTGCTCCTGGTCCTAAACTTGCTGTTGATTGGTTAAGATTAGCAGTAGTTGCTCCATCAATATTATTGACAGCTAAATCAAAAATATCAGCAGTATTTCCTATGTTCATAATAGTTATTGTATAAACAGCATTTGTTGCAGTATCAGTTGCTAAATCAGCAGGATCAGTTAAACTTACTCCATAAACAGGAACTAAAAGTATCTCGCAGCTTACGCTTATCTGATCAACAATACTATCTTCATCTGAAACAAGATTAAATATTGCAGTATAATTTCCAACAGTTGAATCATTGCATGTAAATGTAACAACTTCTGATTGTCCATCAGTCATATCTTGTGTAGTCCAGTCATCTACAATAACTGTTCCACAATTAGGATCAAAAGGCAAACAACTTACAACAACATTAGTATTTGCATTTGTTGCTGTTATATTCGCACTTCCAGTTAATGCTCCAGCTCCTTGATCCCCAGCCCCTAAATCCAATGTAGGTTGATTCCATAAAACTTCATATATTGGAATATTAGCACTTCCTGGAGTTGCTGTTCCCATATCCTGCCAGCTTCCAGTTGCATCAGGATATCTTCCAACAGCTACATCTGATTGCGAAGATGTATAAGTATGACTATCAACTGTTGTTAATGCACTATCTATTAATATAATATCGTCTCCACCCATATTAAGTCTAGCTCCAACATCAACACTTAAAAATTCTCCTGGATTTATTACTCCTGAAAGAGTAGCCATTGAACTTGTAGTTAAACTATCATTCAAAACCCAACCAGTAAGATTAATTATGTTTACATCATTATTATAAATCTCAACCCAATCACTCCCAGAAGAAGGATTAGCCATAAATTCATTCAATCTTACATCTCCTGTATTAACAACCGGAGGTGTTATAATACAACCTACTGTTATCTGATCAGCAGTTGTATCTTCATCAGATACAACATCAAACACAGCTGAATATGTCCCTATATTTGTATCATCACATGTAAATGTTGTAACTAAACCTTCACCATCAATCATATTTGTTCCATCTGTCCAATCATCTGTTATTTCAGTACAATTTCCTGAACTACATGTAACAGTAACATTAGTATTTGCATTTGTTGCTGTTATGTTTTCATAGCCTATTTCAGCTCCTCCTCCTTGCTCTCCACTACCTAAATCCAAAGTAGGATTATTCCATACAACAAAAACAGGTGGAGCTGGAATTATCTCACAACTTACTGTAATTTGATCTCCAGATGCAAACTCATCTGAAACAACATCAAATACAGCTGAAAAATTTCCAACAGTTGCTGTATTACAACTAAAATCAACTGTTTGAGTTTCACCATCAGTCATATTTGCACCATCAATCCAAAGATCAGCTATTACAGCACAATCTCCTGAACTGCAGCCAACAACAACATTAGTATTATCTCCTGTTGCAGTTATATTCTCAGAACCTGTTCCAGACCCTCCTCCTTGCTGTGCTTGCCCTAAATTTAATACTGATTGATTCCATACAACATAAACAGAAGGCATTACATCAATAAAATAACTAATAAAACTGCTTAAATAATTTAATGTCTCTTGATAAACAATAGTAATATTATGGTTTCCAACTGAACTATAACTTGTTGTATTTGTTAATGGGCTCGCCCCAGAATTTATCATATTAGTATCTTCATATAATTCAATATTTCCAATTACAGGAGTTACTAAACTTCCAACTATATCAACTGGATCATTAATATTAACATTAATATCAGAAGCAGCTCCATTTAAAGTTAGATTAACCTGGCTTGGAGCTTTATCAACATTATAAACAGTAACACCAGTTGTTGCGCTTGTATAATTCGCAGTTTGAATTACACTGCATTCATAGTCATGAGCTCCAGCATCAATAACAACATACTGATCATTCTCAGCAGCAGTTACATCTGTTCCATCTCTTAATAAAACAGCAGATGCTTCTGGATTTGTACATGAACAAGAAGCATTAATTAATGTACCGTAAACAGGAACTGTTGGTCCAGCTGGATCAAATACCAATGAACATGTTGATACTATTCTATCTACTTGATAATTTTGTACTGATGTGCTATTCTCGGCTCCTTGTGCATCGCTTGCATACCATCTATAACTATGATTTCCAGCTGGTATTCCTGTATAATCATAATAATACTCATCCCCATTATTTGTCGTTACAGTATAATTTGTTAATGTTCCTGAAAAATCATGCTCAATTACAACAGCAGAAAGCTGACTATTATCATCAATCCATGTTGCATTAAACTGATAATTCTGTAAAGCATCATAAGTTACAGGAGAAGCAGGAATTGCTGCTAAATTAGAATATTCTGGAGCTAAATTTACTGAAAAGGTTATTTGTATTGTATCTGATTTTTCCTCATTCCCACCTTTATCTCTTGCAACAGCATAATAAGAATATGTTCCTCCACTACGGCTTACTATTGGCATCCATGAGCAAGTTGCAAGGCTTCCGCAATTCTCAGTATCAATAAGAACATTATCTTCATATAAGCTTACCCATAAAAGTCCTGCATTTGATCCAGGATCATGTGCTTGTATTGCTATGCCAGCAGTATCAATTACTGGATTAGTTACCACCATAAATCTTGTAAATACTGGTTTAATATCAAAAGCAGATACTAAAGCTATATTTAGCAAAAAGAATATACAAAATATTATAATTGATTTTTTAATGTTTACCACCCCAAATAATAATATGTTTCCTAATTTTTTAAATCTTTTTGATTATTTCTTGAATAATGCTTTAATACCAATAAAATCCTTGTCTTTAAGAGTTTCATAATCAACATGTTCTAATGTTAAAAAATAAAATCCAGGCCCATCAAAATCAACACCAACTACTCCGCCATATCTCTTTTTAGCTGGATCTTCTAAAGATGGTCCTAAACCAGGGCCTGCAGTTGCTCCTACAATCATTCTCATACCATTTGAAAAATTCTTAGTGCCCCCAATATAACCATAAAACTTTGGCTTTGCATCTCCTCCGCTAACATCAGTCTGCCATTTTGCTCCAAAAAAATAAAAGAAAGGCGCATTTATACTTTTTTCTAGTGTTAGTCTTGCATCATCTGCTCTATTTTGAAGCACAGGCAATCCTCTTTCAGTCATTAAGCCCTGAACTTGTCTAATATATCTGCTTAATGCCTTTTTATTTTTCACTGAATTTCCACCAAAACTTCCATGTACTCCTATACTCAACAAATTATCATAACTAAAATTAACCCCAACTGGATTTCTCCTTAACCAGCCTGGACAACTAGTTACATTCCCTGCTGCAGTTCCATACCATACTCTCTCTTCCTCAACATCCTCCCCAACACCAGATGTATATAATCCAAGAAAATAAAGAGTATTTTGCATAGCAGAATTACTCAATGATAAACCATACTGTAATTCTGACGGGGTTATAATTCCAGTCCCAAAATCAATATCCTCTCTTACATATGATAATAAAGGTGTTAAAACCATGTACATTGTTTCAATTTTTGCATCAGCAAAAAATCCAGATTTAGTAACATCCAATGGCCCTATAATTGTTTCTTCTATTGTAGGATTTACAAAAGGCCTTACTCTCCAATAATTTTTGCCAACTCCTGGCAATTTACCCTTAACATCAACTGCTAAAAATGGTAATCCATTCTTCTGGTGAAGATAAGATACTGGTTGACCAGATGATTCAAAAACCACCCTTTCAACAGTCTCTATTATAGGAGAAACTGTTATATTTTTACTCTTAGAATGAATATTAACCTCAGCTGAAAGTCTTGCCTCTTCAATACTACTATTTGTATCCTTCATAATTGATTTGTTTTCTGAATATTCAATATCTGACTTAAAAGATTTATTGCCTTCTTTTAATCTGACTCCAGATCCTTCTGTCTCAATATTTACTTCTGCCTGAAAATAGTCAGGCCGAAAGAATTCTTTTGCACCGCATCCTGCAGATGCTAATAATACAACAGGAGCAACAAACTTCCTTCCTATTCTACTAAAAAAAGATTCCTTTTTAACAGTATTTTCAAGTTTCATTTTATTTTGACAAATAATATCCTACACTATCAAGAGTGACACTAGCCTTTTTATCTCCACTACTAGCTTCTTGTTTTAGATCATTATAAATCTTTTCCATCATTGTCAATAATCCTGCTAATGTAAAAGATCTTTCTGATCTTGCTTCTTTGCTAGCTATTCTTTGGTGTTTCTTTGCAATATCTAGTAATCTAGAAGCTCTTTCATCCACAGTACCTTTAGGATCTCCAGAAGGACCTCGCTCATTTATATATCTAATAGCAGTATCAAGATCAGTTAAGATTTTATCTGGATCTAAATTATACTTAGCCTCAAAAACATCTTCTTCTCTAAATATTGAATCTCCAAACTTGCTTTGTAAGAAACCATGAAGTCTTAAAATTCTCTCATAAGAAAGCTTCATTCCCATTCCTCCGACTCTAGGAGTAAAATCTTCAGGCAGAGGCCTTTTTACAATCCCATTTTCCACTGCTTTGCTATAAGAAACCGAACGCAGCATTCTTCCATTAGGTATATAATCTACTGTCATAACAGGAGTATTATCTCCCTCTAAAATAATATAAAGGGTTTTATCCTTAATAAGCACATCAGGATTGCCTTGTACATCATTTAACCCATATTTATAAAACATCTCATGCTTTATACAATGCTCTGCATGACCTGGTTCTCCACAGCCTAGCCTAACCTTTAAAACCTTTGTTTTGCCATAATCTGCTTCTGAAACCACATCACTGCCACTAAAACCAATAAGAAGATAAAGATCTTTATCCTTCACTGAAGGATCATCTGAATGATTATAATATCTTTGTTTTGTTTGTTCATATTCTTTACTAGTAAGAAATCT
>JAHWIT010000046.1 GCA_019322455.1 Candidatus Woesearchaeota archaeon | reverse complement strand
ATCAATAGACCTGAGGCTATGAATGCGTTAAATGAAGAAGTTATATCTCAATTAGATAAACAATTCACTTCAGCCAATAGCGATTCAAATGTTAAAGCAATAGTAATAGAGGGAGCGGGTAAGGCTTTCATTGCTGGAGCAGACATTTCTTATTTCATTAAAAAAATAGAGCAAAACAAAATTGACGATATATGTAAATTCACAAGATATAGTCATTCTGTTCTCAATAAAATTGATGCATCTGAAAAACCTGTTATTGCAAAGCTTGATGGTTTAGCATTAGGTGGGGGAGCTGAGATTGCACTTGCAGCTGATACAATAGTTGCCACAGAAAAAGGAAGCATTGGTTTTCCTGAAACAGGAATTGGTATATATCCTGGTCTTGGTGGAACTCAGAGAACCACACAATATTTAGGAAAGGAGCTAGCGAAATATTTAGTATTTACAGGTAAGATTCTTGATGCTAGAACAGCTGCTACTATTGGACTTGTTGAATATGTTGTTCCACCAGATGAGATTGATAGCATGATATCTGAGATTATCAGTAGTGGAAATTTGCTTAAGAAATCAATGAAAAAAGAAGTTAAACTGCCTGAAGACTTCCAGAAAATTAAGGATTATTTTTCTGATGCAAACATTCATGCTATTTTAACTGGAAAAGGAGAGTTAAATGAACTTGGATTAAAAATTGCAAAGACAATATCATATAAGGCACCTGTTGCAATAAAACTAGCAAACAAAATTATCGACGAAGGCAGTCGGCTAAACTTAAACAAAGGATTAGAATTAGAACTTAGTTATCTTCCTGAAATATTTTCAACCGAAGATGCTTTAGAAGGTTTAAATTCTGTAATTAAAAGACAAAGACCTTACTTTAAAGGTAGGTAGCTTAGTAAATTAGAAATTAAAGGTATAAATAATATGAAAAAAGAAATATTAGCAATTCCAATTAGCCTATTATTATTCCTTACTTCTTTTAGTGGTTGTATAGAAGAGACTTCACAGATAGATAACCAACTATCTATTGAAAAACCAAAGATAGTATATGTCGATGATGATTATGATAATACAATATCTGGATGGGGATATAATTATTTTAATTCTGTAAAAGATGGGATAAATAAAGTGTCAGAAGGCGGAACAGTTTATGTGAGTGATGGCATATATTATGATAACATTGTAATCAACAAATCTATTAACTTAATTGGCAATGACAAAAACACAACTATAATTGATGGCGGTAAAAAATGGGATGTTTTAAAAATAACTAAAGACAAATGTACCATTCAAAATATTAACATTAGCAATAGTGGGTCTGATGCAGGATTAAAAATACTTTCGAATAGAACCACATTAACTAACAATATTCTGTATGGAAACCTTTATGGTATCTTTATAGAATCTCGATTTGATAATATAATTTCTAACAATATTTTTTCAAACAATAAATATGATATAAAATTAAGAGGTACATTTAATACTAGAATTATTAAAAATAAAATTTTAAATAATATAGAAAATATTATTCTTGAATCTTCTCATAATACAACTGTTTCAGATAATGTTCTTCAAAACAATGGAATTAAAATTTCAGGATCATTTTTTTCATGGAAATCTCATGTAATTGAAAATAATACTGCAAATGATAAATCCATATATTATTATAAAAATGAAAATGGAGTAACTGTACCAACTGATGCAACTCAAGTAATACTTGCTAATTGTAGTGATTTTGAAATTAAAAACATCAATTTTGAAAATATAATGATTGGTATTCAAATTGCTTTCTCTTCAAATATTAGAATAGAGAACAACAATTTCAAATCTAACAATGAAAGTGCTATACAAATGTTTACCACTGATAACAGCACTATAATTAGTAATTCTATCAACGGTGGAACTGGTATTAAATTGATTAAATCTGAAAATAACAGAATCTTGCAGAACACATTAGAAAACACTGATACTTCAATAGAAATTGTTGAATCAAATTATAATGATATTTCATTAAATGATATTTTTTCAAATAGTAAATACGGATTGTATCTTCGATCTAGTTCTAACTTTAATGAAATATCAAAAAATAATATATATGATAACGATGTAGGGTTTCGTGTAAGTTCTAAACATAATAATATTTTTAATAATCAATTCAACAATAACTCTGACAAGGGGCTTTATATATGCTGTTCATCACAAGATAATACAATATATAAGAATTCATTTTTAAACAATAAAAAACATATAGATTATGATTCTTCCAGAGAAAATCTTTTTATTAAGGACGGTTTTGGTAACTACTGGGATGATTATCTCGAGAAATATCCAGATGCTACACAAATAAATGGGATTTGGGATACACCCTACGAAATCCCTGGCAGTGATTATGAAGATGAATATCCATTAGTTGAACCAGTAGATATTTAATTCTGATTTAGACTAATAATTTAGTCCTAATCTATATAAAAATAATTTAAATATTGAGAATAAATTTAGATGTTGTTTAAAAAAGTTTGGGATTGTTATGATACTTGCTTTTTTAGTTCTTGGGAGTATTACTTCAAATGTTGCTTCAGGACTAACTAAACCACATATATCTTCGGTTTTTACTTTTATAGTAAAATCACCTTGTTGACTCCATGTGTAATTTAACCACAAGTTTATTCCAGAGGGATAAAAATCAGTTGAAATATTATTATCTCCCCAATCAATGTGGTATTTAATATCATCACCCTCTGGGTCGATTGAGCTGAATTTATATTCATATTTTTTATCAGGTATTCCTCGTCCTGGACCAGATATTGTAGGGATATTTGGTGGTTGATTATGTCCTCTGAATACATAAGCTGATCCAGAGTTGTTACAAAATTCATCATTAAAACATGCTCCTATGATGCCATAATCGTCTTCTATTGATACTGAAAAGCCGAAGGCATCTTCTTCTTCGCCATCAAAAGCAGTTATTTTTTCATCTAAGTTCCATATACTTCCTATATTATCAAAAACATATGCAGAACCAGAGTTGTTTCCTTTGTCATCTTTGCCATATGCTCCTATGATGGCATAGTTTTGGGTTATGGATACTGAGGTTCCGAATTTGTCTTGTGTTTCTCCATCTGATGCGTTTATTTTTTGTTCTTCTATCCATGTTTCT